>CAYNUZ010000132.1:0-6956 GCA_964400385.1 uncultured bacterium
GCTGGCCCTCTACAATGCCGGCGATTTCGAGGGTGCGCTCGCCATGCTGCGTCTCATTGTTCGGCGCGATCCGACCGACTGGCGCGCCGCGCAGCTCGCGGGCAACTGCAAGGTGGCGACGGGCGATCTCAAGGTCGCGCGACAGTTGTACCGCTACTCGCTCAAGATCCATCCCGACAATCCTTTGATCAGCGCCTGGCTGAAGGACCATCCGGAGTGACGTGAGCGGTTCAAGGGAAGTCTGCGGTTGACGACCAGCGGTGATATTCAGGCCCAGCAAAAGGGCACGTGGAACTCCGCCGCGCCGGGGTGGAAGAAATGGGACGCGTTCCTGCTCGAAGGATTTGACGCCGTTTCCGAGGCCATGCTGGATTCCGCCCACCTGAAGGAAGGGGATGAGATCCTCGATCTGGCGGGGGGCACCGGGGAGCCGGGTATTCCGGCCGCCCGGCGCATCGGCAGGGGCCAGGTGACGAGCACCGACCTGGCGGAGGACATGCTCGCGGTCGCGGCGGACAAGGCCAGGACGTCGGGAGTTACGAACTTTGCGGTGAAGGTGGCCAGCGCCCTCGAGCTGCCCTTCCCGGATGCCCGGTTCGATGCGGTGGTCTGCCGGTGGGGCATCATGTTCTTTCCCGAGCCGGCGGCGTGCCTCAAGGAAGCCCTTCGGGTCATGAAGCCGGGGGGGCATGCCGCATTCGCCACCTGGAATGTGATGGAGAAGAACCCGCATCTGGGCCTTCCGCTCG
Organism: uncultured bacterium; assembly: GCA_964400385.1. Lineage (GTDB taxonomy): Bacteria > Oederibacteriota > CAKKQC01 > CAKKQC01 > CAKKQC01 > CAYNUZ01. The sequence goes on from CAYNUZ010000132.1 coordinate 750, forward strand.
CGGCGGCGGTGGCGAGGCTGGGGATGCCGCCGCCCTCGCCCGACAATCCGGGACCGTTCCGCTACACCGACCCCGCCACGCTGACGGCGATGATGGTGGCGGCCGGCTTTGGCGAAATCCAGATCAAGGAAGTGCAGGGCGCCACCAACTTCGAGTCCACGGAGCACTACTGGTCCTACGCGATGGAGCTGGTGGGGCCCTTCCGGGCCGCGGTCCAGAAGGTGGATCCGGCGACGCTGGAGAGCGTGAAGGCCGAAGTGCTCCGGAAGGCGGCGGCAATGGAGCGGGACGGCACAATCCACATGACCTACAGCAGTTGGGTAGTCAGCGGCCGGAAGGCCTAGGGCGCTTCGCTTCTAGCCTGCCGGGACATAGCGCAGCGCGACCGCGCCGGAACCGAGCTCCTTCCGGTCCACGAGCCGCAAGCTGAGGGGCTTCGAGAGCCCGGCGAAGAGCGTTGGGCCATGGCCCGCGATATTGGGATGGAGCAGGAACTCGTACTCGTCGATCAAGCCCAGCTCCGCCAGCGCCAGGGGGAGCGTCACGCCCCCCGTCAGGATGGCGCCCCCCGGAGCCTGCTTGATTTTTCGAACCGCGACTCCGAGATCGCCGCGTATGAGTTCGGCGTTCCAATCCACCCGGTCCAGCCTGCTCGACACGACGTACTTCTTCATGGCGCCAATGGTTCGGGCGAACGGCTCCATCCAGGCCGGCCGCACCCCGGGTGGCGGCGACTCCCGCCACCCGGCTTCCATCATTTCGTAGGTCACCCGGCCGTAGAGGAGCGCATCGCCCGCGGCGAGCTTCTCGGCCCAGAACCGGTGCATTTCCTCGCTCGGGCTCATGGTCCGGTGATCGCAGCACCCGTCCAGCGTCAGGTTGATGCCGTACCGCAGGGGTCGCACAGCGTCAGCCTACCCGAAATAACGGCGGTTGTGGAGCGGGGGTATCTCCAGCCGTCCGATGTAAGATAATCGCCGATGTCTCCGGACATGACCGGCCAGGAATCGTTTCTCGAGACGGCGGTGCGCCGCTCCAACCGCCGGTTGCTCCGCCTGAACCTCCCCTTTATCGTGGCCACCATCTACGGGGCCGCCACGGTCCGCGCGGCGGGCCATTCGGAGAGCCTGCTGTTCATCGCCACCTCGTTCTTCTCGGCCATGATGTGGCCCGGCGCGGTGGTCGGGTTCTGGAACCTCCGGAAGTACCAGCTGCGCGAGCGCGACCCGTTCCTGCATCCCGACTTCAAGCCGCTCCGCTCCTACGGGGATGTGCACACGGTCGCCGCGGAGGCGGAGCGCTCCTTCCGCGCCGGGCCGTGGATCGTCCGGAACGCCTTCCTGATCATCACGCCCGTATGGTACGGGTTCTCGAAGAAGTCCGGGTTCGACGCGTTCCCGGTCCGGGAGATCGTCTGGGCCTACCGGCTGCGCAGCAGGGAAAAGGTCAACGGGATCGTGGTCCGGGAGGGCCAGTCGCTGATCGTGCGGACCGGCTCCGGCCGGTCCAGCGGCGTCAACCTGGGATCACAGCAGGCGGTGGAGGAGGTGCTGCGCGGGCTCGCGGCGGCCGCCCCGTGGGCCGAGATCGGCTGGTCGGCGGAGCTCTCCGAACAGTGGACCCGCCATCGGGCCGATTTCCTCGCCCGCACCGACGCCCGCCGGGCGCAAGCGACTTCCGGCGGGCGCCCGCAGGAGCAGGCGGCGAACTAGGACTTGCGGCCGGCGGACCGGACCGCGGCCACCAGCAGGGCGGCGACGCCCAGCGCCCCGGTCCAGACCGCGGGGTTCTGCGGATTCCACCCGGTCCAGCCGCCCTTGCTGACGAACAGCCCGGTCAGGACCGCATTTTCCAGCGCCAGGACCAGCGCGGCGGCGACGGCGGCGCGCACGAGCGACTTGGACAGCGCCGGCAGGACCAGGAGGACGGCGCACACGATCTCCACCCCGCCCAAGGTGGTCCAGGCGGCCTTCGGCAGCGCCGCGATCGCGGGCATGCCGGCGAGCTTGTCGAAGTGGAAGATTTTGTACGAGCCGCCCGCGGCGTTGATGAAGGCGAGGAGCAACTGCACGATCCAGGTCAAGGTGTTCATGGGGTCCGGCCTCCGCCCTTCCGGGTGGGGAATGATTTCACGATATCACGCAGCAAGACGGGGAAGACGAGGCGGCGATGGAGTGCTATCGAACGGCTTTCCAGGCTCCTAACGAGATTCCTGTCTGGCGCAGGCGATGGATCAGTTCCCGCCGCGAAATCGGCTCAGGCATGCACGGTGGCGGGAACCTTCAGGGTATGTTTGCCAACCATCGGGAGCCGGTCACCGTCCCGGACCTTGAGGACGATCCAATCCTCGAGGACTTCCTGGAGCTCCTTGCGGCACGCATCGAGCGAGCGGCCGTCCGCCCAGACACCCTTGAAGCCCGGGATCGATCCGTAGATTGATCCGTTCTTCAGGATCTTGTACTTGGCGCTCCCCATGGCCGCCTCGATGTAGCCTGAAAGTCCCATACCCATAGGATAGACCCCGGCCAAGTGCCCGGCAAGCCGGCAGCGCGATGAGTGAGCCGCAGGGAGTCCGGGCTATCCTGCACGTCAGCTGAGGGTGATTCCCCTATACTTGCTGACATGACAGGATTTCGTCGATGAGCCGGTCCAGACCCGAGCGCCTGCACCTCGTGGACGGGACGTACGAGCTGTTCCGGGCGCACTACTCGAAGGCCACGGACCGGCCGATGAAGGCGACCAAGGGGATGCTGCAGTCCATCCTCGCGCTGACCCGCGACAAGGCCGAACGGGTGACGCACCTGGCCGTGGCCTTCGACAACCCCATCCGTTCGTTCCGGAATACGCTCTTTGCCGGGTACAAGACCGAGAAGGGCGTGGACCGCAAGCTGCTAGCCCAGTTTGACGCGGCGGAGCGGGCGGTCCGGGGCGCGGGCATCGTGGTGTGGTCCATGAAAAAGTTCGAGGCCGACGACGCGCTGGCCACCGCCGCGGCCCGGTTCGCACCGAAGGTCGGGCAGGTGCGGCTGATGACGCCGGACAAGGACCTGGGCCAGTGCATCGTGGGGCGCAAGGTGGTGCAGGTGGACCGCATGCGCGAGCGCGAGTACGACGAGAAGGCGCTGGTGGCGCGGCGCGGCGTGCGGCCGGTAAGCATCCCCGACTGGCTGGCGCTGATCGGGGACGAAGCCGACGGCATCCCGGGGCTGGACGGGTTCGGGGAGAAGAGCGCATCGGTCTTGCTGGCGAAGTTCGGCCACCTCGAGGCAATCCCGGACGACCCGCGAAAGTGGCCGAAGTCCGTGCGCGGCGCGGACCGGCTGGCGGCCACCCTGGCCGGCGCCCGCAAGGAGGCCCTGCTGTACCGCACCCTGACGCGGCTGCGTTTCGATGTCCCATTACGCGAGTCGCTTGAGGATCTCCGGATCAGGCGGTCAGGGTGAACGCGCCTGCGTGGCCCAAGGAGGAAGAAATGACCAGGGGAGGCGTGAAATGTCGGTGAGGATCCGCTCGATGATCGGGTTGCGCCGCGCGGGCGCGGTGCTGGCGGGGCTGGTGACGGTGATCGTGACCTCTTCCGTGGCGGACGCGGTGATGCACGGGAAGGGGATCTTCCCGCCGATGGGCCAGCCGATGGCACCGGGACTCTGGTGGCTGGCCGTCACCTATCGGATGGTCTTCACCGTGCTTGGCGGCTGGATCGCGTCGCGCCTCGATCCTGAACACGGAATGCGCGCCGCCTGGATCCTGACCGGGCTGGGGTGTGTGCTCGGGCTCGCGGGCGTCGGTGTCGCCCTGACCCACCCCGAGATGGGTCCGCAGTGGTACGCCTGGGCCGTCGCCGTCACGGGCCCGCCGGCCTCCTGGCTGGGCGGAAAAGCCGGGAGCCGGACCCGCTAGTCAGCCTTCCGCGCGGCTTACCACCGCCGCGGGGTGCCGTTGTGGTTGAAGAAGCCGCCGTTCATCGCCGGGGTGAGGCGCGCCGCGAGCGAGAGGATATCCCGCGCGGTGTCGGCGGGATCCTGGACGGGCGCCCCCTCCTTGCGGCCCATCGGGGTCTTCATCCACCCGGGATGGAGCGCGAACACCTTGACCCCGTCCCCGGCCAGCTCGAACGCCAGCTTGCGCGTGAACATGTTGAGGGCGGTCTTGCTGGCGGCGTAGGCGAGGATCGGGCGGTTGCCATTCACGTCGGCGATCCCGCCGGCTTCGGACGAGACGTTCGCGATTGTGCCGTGCGCGGCGCGCAGCAGGGGCCGCAGGAACCGGGCGAGCAGGACGGGCGCGAAGGCGTTGACCGCGAACATCCGGTGGAGGTCCCGGCTGGTCAGCCGGTCCAGTCCGTCCCGCCAGTAGGCGCCCGCGACATTGACCAGCAGGTCCAGGCGGGCGGCCTTCCGCCGGACGATGGCGCAGGCCCGCTGGAGGTGCGCCTCCGAGGAGAGGTCGGCCGCGAGCACCGTCAGCCGCGCCCCGGCCTCCCGGCGCAGCGCCCGGAGGTCCCCGGCGGACCGGGAGCGCAGGCAGAGCGCGAACACCCGGTCGCCTCGCCGGAGCGCGGCGCGGGCCACCTCCAGCCCCAGGCCGTGGTCACACCCGGTCACCAGGGTCGTCCGACCTTCGGCTTTCCTGCGGTCCGCCATGCGGGTGATGTTACCACCCCGTAGGGCCGCGCGATCCCCCGGGGCGGCGGGAACTTTCCGGCGCCCCCGCGGATATGGCAGACAGGGATGACCAGGCACCCGGGCCGTCGCGCGCGATTCGAGCGGCTGATGCTTCCCAGCCTCGACCGTATGTACCGGTATGCCCTGGCGCTGACCCGCAACGAGGACGATGCGCGGGATGTGGTCCAGGAGGCGTACCTGCGCGCGTACCGCTACTTTGGCGGGTTCCGGCGGGGCGCGAATCCGCGCGCGTGGCTGTACCGGATCCTGTTCAACGTGCACCTGGCGCGCCACGGGGGCCGGAGCGTTCGGGCGCAGCCGTTTCCGGACCGGGAGGAGGCGACGGACAGCCTGCTCTATGACCGGCTGGTGCGGGACGGCGGCTGGAAGGACCCGATCGAGGCCGACCCGGGCCGGTTCGGCGGGCTGCTCGGGGACGAGGTCGCGCGGGCACTGGCGGACCTGCCGGCGGCGTTCCGGATTCCCCTGCTGTTGTGCGATGCCGAAGGGTTCGCGTACGCGGAGATCGCGCGCATCCTGCGGTGCCCGGTCAATACGGTGCGGTCCCGGATTGCACGCGGGCGCGGGCGGATGGAGCGGCGGCTGGGGGAGTACGCGCGGCGGCACGGATACCTGAAAGGAGGGAGGCGATGAGGGCGAAACGGAGAGGGGCGGCTGGGACCGGCTGGCGGCCCGGCGGACTGGCCTGCGACGAGGTGCGCCGCAGGATCTGGCGGCTGGCGGGGAGGGACCTGAAGCCGCGGACGCGGCGGGCCATGCTGGCCCACCTGAAGGCGTGCGACCACTGCTTTGCGCGGGTGGAGTTCGCGGCGATGCTGCGCATCCTGAATCGGGACACATTCACGGCGGGAGCGGGGCCGCGGGGCCTCGCCGCCCGGATACACGGGAGGCTGGGATGAAAGGAAGGTTGAGGATGATCGTGATGGCCTGCGTGGTGGGCGCGCTCGCGGCCTCGCCAGAGGCCGCGGAGCAGGGGAAGAAGAAGGCGGTCAAGACTGGCGTCGTCACCGGCGTGGTCGTGGACATCGCTTGCGAGGTCCTGGGCGAAGCCCCGGGGCCGGGCCACCGGGCCTGTGCGGAGGGCGGGGTCCCGATGGGCATCGTGGATGCACGCGGGAAGCTCTGGCACGCCATCAACGCCTCGTACGGGTCGGCCACCCCGCTTCTGCTCCCGCTCATCGGGCAGTGCGTCCGGGCCGAGGGATGGTTCGTCGAGCGGAAGGGCGAGCGGCTGATCTCGATCGCGAAGGTGGAGGCGGTGGCGGCCGCGGCGGCGGAACGCTGGGTCTGTCCCCACGCGTGCGGGGGAACGGGGACCCACGCGGGGGCGTGCCCGAAGTGCGGTCTGGCGATGGTGAAGGCGGGGAAGTAGCTTCCGGCAGCCGCCCCGCCGGGAGGGTAGAATCACCATGCCATGTCGCAAGGAAGAGGGGATCACCGCGGGCGTCGGCGCGTCCTGCCGGCCTGCGTGTGGCTGGCGCTCGGCGCGCTGGCGGCCGCCCCGGCCCGAGCCGACCTGCCG
>CAYNUZ010000133.1:0-6953 GCA_964400385.1 uncultured bacterium
CTTTTCTTGCCTTTTTTTGTTCCCCCCCCCTCTTGGCCCGCAAACGCCCGCAGTACGCCCCGGAATTCCGCCTCACGTTCGAATTGCTCGCCGAGGACGCCTTTCATCCGCGACTCAAGACACACAAGTTGAAGGGCAAACTCGCCGCCTCGTGGGCTTGCAGCGCGGGCTACGATTTACGCGTTGTCTTTCAATTCGTGAAGCACAAGGGACAGGACGCCATCCTGCGGGCCTACGATGCCGCCGGAACGCTGCGGTGGAGCCGGACCCTGGACGATCCCGCGCACGGCGCCGACGCGTTCGCGGGCGTGGCGGTGGACGCCGCGGGGAACGTCTATGCGGTGGGGTACCAGACGCGGACGGACCTCGGCCAGGGGCGGAACTGGGTCGTGGAGAAGTTCGACGCGGCCGGCAACGCGATCTGGATCCGCACCGCGAACGGGTCGGCCGGGCTGGACGACGAGGCGACCTCGGCCGCGCTCGACACGCAGGGCAACCTCCTCGTCGCGGGGTTCGAGGACCAGTCCGATCTCGGACAGGGCCGGAACTGGGTCGTGCGGAAGTACGACAACGCGGGGAACCTGCTCAGCACCGTGGTCCGGGACGGCGTCGCGCGCGGCGAGGACGCGGCCCGGGGCGTGGCGGCGCTCGGGGGCGGGGCGGACGCCGTCGTGGCGGGCGACGAGGAGACCGCGCCGGGCAATCCGGACTTCGCGGTGGAGCGCATCACCCAGCCCAACTTCGTCAACCCCGGCTCGCCGCTCAGCCTGACCGCGACGGCGGGGGTGGGCGCGGTGACCCTGGCCTGGAACACGGTGGGCGCGGGCTTCCGGGGGGTGTCGGGGTACCGGATCTTCCGGCAGACCCTGCCCGGCGTGCTCCCGGTGGCGCAGGCCTTCGTCGCGCAGGTGAACGGCGCGGGGAGCAACGGGTACGTGGACAACGGACCCGTCTCCGGCCAGCCGAATTATTACCGGGTGCTGGCCGTGGACCTGCTGGGCGCGGAAGGGAAGCCGTCCCCGGAGGCGTCGGCCGTGCCGGTCGCGCCGTGCCTGCCCACGATCGGGCTCGCCGCGCACCCGGCGGAGCCGCTGTATGCCCAGCTCACCGACGACCAGCTCTGGCGGTTCTCGTTCTCCAACACCGGGACCTCCACGCAGTACTTCGTGACGTTCTCCACGGATCCCGTCTCGATGAACGTGCGCACCTACCGGGGGCCGTCGTTCAGCCAGACCCTCAGCGGGGGCCCGGTCCTTGTCCCGTCGTGGGCAACCTCGCCGGCGGGGCCGTGGACGGACGGGGAGCCCGCGAACGGCACCGGCGCCCCGCTGGTCCTCCGGTGGTCGGTGACCGCGCTGGGCCCCGGCGCCGGGGGGGAGTTCTCGTACCGGACGGCGCTGACGGGCTCCGGGTTCTTCACCGTCGCGGTGCACGTCTCGGGCACGGCGGCGTGCGACGCCGGCGGGATCATGGCGGCGGCCCTCCCCTCGTCGGCGACCGCGGAAGGAGGCAGCACCGGGAACCCCGTGACCTGGATCCGGCTGGAGGACGGCGGCGGCAGCCCGGCCCCGTTCGACATGGGCCATGCCGTCGCGGTCCATTCCAGCGGGAATATGTACGTCACCGGGATGTCGAACAACCAGCTGATCCTCGAGAAGCGGGACTCGTTCGGCGCGCTGCTCTGGAGCCGGACGGTCCAGGGGAACCCGAGCCAGCTGGCCTCCGGCGCTGCCGTCGCGACGGATACGGCGGGGAACGTCGTGGTCGTGGGCGAGGACTATTCCTCGCTCTCGGCCAGCGAGGACTGGATCGTCCAGCGGTACGATCCCTCCGGGAACCTGCTGTGGACCCGGACACACGCCGGCACGAGCGGTACGGGGAACGACGTCGCGCACGGCGTGGCCATTGACCCGTCCGGCGACGTGGTCGTCGTCGGGCAGGTCCAGAACGGGTCGTTCCCCGACTGGGAGATCCTCCGGTACGACGCCGCGGGCAACGAGCTGTGGACCACGGGGTACGCCGATCCCGCCGATGGCACCGATTCCGCGGAGGCCGTGGCGCTGGATGCCGCGGGCAACCTCTACGTGGCGGGCATGGAGCAGCGGGCGGACCTGGGGACCGGGTTCGATGCGCTCCTGCGCAAATACACGCCCGCGGGCGGCCTGGTCTGGAGCCGGACGTTCGCGGGGGTCGGCACGAGCTCCGACGAGTGGCACGGCGTGGCGGTGGACCGCAACGGCAACGCCGTGGTGGCCGGCCGGTCCGACGGCGGCGGCGGCGGAACCGGCGACGTGACGGTCCGGAAGTACGACGAGGACGGGAACGAGGTGTGGACCCGGACCCTGACCGGCCCGGGGGCCAGCAACGACCTCGGGTTCGGCGTGACCACCGATCTCCAGGGCAATGTCTACGTGTCCGGCCTCCTCGACCAGGATCCGGGGGGCGGGCAGCAGAACGACTGGATCGTCGCGAAGTTCTCGGCGGGCGGCGAGCTGCGCGGGCTGGACGCCCACGACGGCTTCCTGCACGGCGATGAAGAGGCGCTGGGCATCGCGGTCGTGCCCGGCGTCCAGGCCGTCGCGGTGGCCGGGTTGGAGGAGGTGCCGGAACGCCAGTCCGACCTGGCGGTGGCGCTGTACCAGTTCAACCCGTTCAACGGGCCCGGTACCCCGGCGGCGCTGACCGCGGCGGGCGGGCCGGCCCGGATCCAGCTCGGGTGGTCCGCCGCGGCGGCGGGGACGAATCCGGTGGCGGCGTACCGGATTTACCGCCAGACCTTCGCGGGGGTCCGCGCCGTGGCCGGCAACCTCGTGGCCGAGGCGCCGGGCCCGGCCGCGTACACCGACTTCGCGGTCACGACCGGGCAGCCGTACTTCTACCGGATCCAGGCGGAGGACGGGAAGGGCGCTGACAGCCTGGTGTCGGGCGAGGCTTCGGGCGTGGCGTTCGTCCCCCCGGCCGCGCTGGCCGCCGCCCTGCACGTGGCCCCTCCCGTCAGCGGGACCGGCCTGGTCGTGACCGTCTCGCTCACCGTGACCAACACGGGCGCCATCTCCGCGACGGCGATCGTGCCCTCGCTCTCCGTGGTGGCCGGCGCCGGGCTCGTCGCGCCGCTGACCGGCCCGGTGCCGCCGGACTGGTGGAGCCTCCCGGGCGGCTCGGCCACGACGTTCGTCTGGACGTACTCGACGACGACGACCGGCGGCGGGGTGGCGGTGTTCTCAGTCACCGTCACCGGCACGGACGAGGTGAGCCTCGCCCCGGTCGCGGCCTTCGCGACGGGCAGCCTGGTCGTGAGCGTGGGCGGCCTGTCGCCCGCGATCCTGGTGTCCGCGACCTCGATCACGCCGGCGGCGCCGCAGACGGGCCAGCCGATCACCATCACGCTGACGGTCACGCACGCCGGCGGCGCCGACGTCCACGCCCTCGCGGCCACGGCCAGCGTCTACCTCGGCGCCACGACCCGTCCGCTCCCGCCGCCGGTGCCGGCGTTCACCCAGACGCTCACCGCGGGCGGCACGGTCTCGTACGTCTGGACGTTCACGACGACCGTGACCGGGTCCTACGCGTACACGGTGGTGGCCGCCGGGATTGACGCGTTCACGGGGTCGGTGACGGGCGCGGCCGCGGCCGGGTTCTTCAGCGTGGCGGCGGCCCCGCCGGCGGTGCTGGACGCCGTGGTGGACGTGGCTCCCGCGACGGTCATCGTCGGGTCCCAGGAGGTGATGACGATCAGCGTCACCAATACCGGCGGGACGACGGCCACCGGCGTCATCATTGCCAACCTGCGGCTGGTCGGCACCGGCGGCCTCGGGCTCGTCGGCGGCCCGTCGCCGTTCATCGCCACGCTGCCGCCGGGCGGCTTCCAGGTGTTCACCTACACCTTCACCGGCGTGGCGGCCGGCACGGTGGCGATCTCGGCGACGGTGACGGGGACCGACGCGATCACGCTGGGGGTGGTCAAGGCGATCACGGCGCCCACGACGGTCACGATCGTCCCTCCGCCGGTCTCGACGACGCTCGTGGCGGCGCTGGCGGCGCCCGCCCTGGTCGAGCCGGGCATGGTCTTCGCGGTGGACCTCACGATCAGCAACACCGGGGCCAACGACGCCAACCTGGTCGCGCCGGCGATCGACGTGAATGCGGGCGCCGGCCTCCTCACCGCCGTGTCCGGGCCCGGTGCACCGCAGCAGGTGAAGGCGGGCCAGTGGCACACCTTCAGCTGGACGTACAGCGCGAGCGGGGCCGGCGTGGTGATGTTCACGGCCACCGGCGAGGGGACCGACGCCGTGACCCTGGCTCCCGTGCGCGGTGCGGCCGCGGGGGCCGTGACGGTGGTGACGCCCGCGGTCCTCAGCGCGGCGCTGGTGGTCGCGCCGACGCCGGTCCCCGTGCGCAGGTGGGCCGTCATCACGATGACGGTGACGAACACCGGCGGGGCCGCCGCCACCGGGGTGACGCCGGTCCTGGCCGACAACCTGTCGAGCACCCTGCTGGAGGACCCGCGCGGGCCCTTCCCGCCCGGCCCGGTGACGATTCCGGGCGGGGCGGCGCAGACGTTCACGTGGACATACAGCGCCTCGGGGGACACGGCGCTCGCCTTCACCGCCACCGTGGCGGGCACGGATGCGGTGGGGCTGATGGGCGTGGCGGCGGCCGCCTCGGCGACCGGGCAGGCGGTCTCGACGGCCATCCTGGCCGCGACCGTGACGCTGGCCCCCGTGCCGGCCGCGGCGGGCGACCTCGTGACGATCACCATGACCGTGGTGAACGCCGGGGCCGCCAGCGCGACCGGGCTCCAGCCGTCGCTGCTCCCGCCGGTGGGCACGCTGCCGGTCGCGGGCCCGACGCCCGGCTTCCTCCAGCAGCTCGACCCGTATTCGTCCACGACCTTCACCTGGACGGTCAGCCTGACGGGGTCGGGCACCCTGGTGTTCGCGCCGTCGGTCGCCGCGCTGGACGCGGGCCCGCGCAGCCTGAACGGTCCCGTCCAGGTGTTCGGAGGCGCCAGCGCATCGCTCGCCGTGGCGGCGCCGAACACGCTGTCGCAGCAGGTGCTGGAGCAGACGAACAACCCGGTGGCGCCGTACCCGAACCCGGTCGGCAACGCCGACACGGTCAACGTCGCGATCAAGCTGCCGGGGTATTCCCGGCTGATCACGGTGGATGTGTACAATGCGGCGTTCGAACTGCTCGTGCACAAGGAGTACCAGAACGTGACGCTCAGCGACGGCGGGATCGCGATCACCGGGGTGCGCCAGTGGGCGCCCGGCGTCTACCTGCTCCGGGTCACGGCCGTGTGTCAGCCCGACAAGCCGCCGAAGGTCTACCCGCTCACGCGGGTGGTGGTGGACCGGTGAGGAACCTGCGGATCGTCCTCTCCCTGCTCGCGCTGGCCGGGTCCGCGGCTGCCGGCGAGCTGACCGCGGCCCGGTCCGTGCGGGCCGCCTTCCTCAGCCGGGGCGCGGGCGCGCGGCCGATGGCGATGGGCGAGGCGTACACGGCGGTGGCCGACGACGCCTCCGCGGGCGCATGGAACCCGGCGGGGCTGGGCCAGCTCGACGCGCTGAGCGCCGTGGCGATGTACGACCATCTGGGCGACTCGCTGGGGATGCGGTACGTCGCCGCGGCCAACCCGGTCGGGTTCGGCGTGGCGGGCGTGAGCCTGACCGCCATGAGCTACGGCTCGTACGACGTCTTCAGCGACACCGGGGTCAAGACCGGCACGAAGGACCTCACGGACGTCGCCGGGGCGGCGACGTGGGCGTTCGAGCGGCCGCTGTGGCAGGGCGGCATCGGCTGGGCGGGCGTCACCGCGGAGCTGGTGCACGAGGCGGTGGGCGACACCCTGCCCGGCGCGGGCGCGGGGGCGCTGGTCATGCTCAACGAGGACACCACCGTCGGGCTGGCCGTGCAGCACCTGGGGCCCGCCAAGGGCGGGGCGTCGCTGCCCGCCGTGGCCCGGCTCGGCGGGTCGTACCTGCCGAAGGAGTGGCTCCGGGTGACCGCGGACGCCTCCAATGAGCTGGTCATGCACCGCACGTGGCTCGCGGCGGGCGCCGAGGCGACCTACGGCACCCGCATGGCGCTGCGCGCGGGGTACCGGCACGCGCTCGACAACCAGCGGATCTCCGGGCTGACCGGCCTCACGGCGGGCATCGGCTTCCGGCTGGGCGGGGTCGGCGTGGACTACGCGTACCAGCCGTTCGGCGAGCTGGCCGCCAGCCACCGGTTTGCGCTGGTCTACGGCGCCGGGTCCGGCCCGGGGGAGGCGCGGCAGTGAGGCGCGCCCCGGCCCTCCTCATTGCGGCGGTCCTGCTCGCCGGGTCGGTCGCGTGGGCGGCGCCGCGCGCCAGCGTCACGGCGGTCAGCGGCATGGTCCGGGTCTCGCGGGCGGGCACCGACGACTGGCTGGCATGCGTTGTTCCGCATGCGCTCTATGCAGGCGACCGGGTCCGGGTGGTGACCGGCCGGGCCGACATCACCTTCGATGACGGCACCTCGGTGCGCCTGCGCCGCCGGACCACCTTCGAGATCACCGAGATGGCCGACGGCGCCGCGCCGGGCAGCCGGAAGATCGTGACCAAGCTCCTCAAGGGCATGGTCCGGCTGCTCGTCCAGAAGCTCGACACGGAGTCCGAGTTCTCGGTACGGTCGAACCAGGCCATCGCCGCGGTGAAGGGCACCGACCTGGTCTTCGACGGGCAGAACGTGACGGTCCTCGACCAGCACGATCCGGAGCAGCACCAGGTCCTGCTGACCGATGCCGACGGCGGGCACGGGGTGCTGGTCGGCGAGGACCAGACGTCCGGGATCCAGGGCGATGGCACGATCCCGGAGCCGCACCAGATTGACCTCCAGACGCACGAGGAGCTCCGGCAGGAGTTCCCCGGCGCGCAGTCCGGGCCGCCGCCCGTCGAACCGCCCGCCGCGGCCGACCAGGGTGCCGCCGG
>CAYNUZ010000134.1:0-6935 GCA_964400385.1 uncultured bacterium
GAGATCGGGTCCTGTTAGGATACGGGCCCGGAACCCAGCTGGGGGTAGGGCTCGGTCCAGCTGCCCTCGGCGGGCTTGGCGAACTTCGGCATGCGTGGGTTCCTCCGGTCGGGCCGACGTCGGCACGATAGCATGGATCTCGTCTAAGGAGAAGGTGGTTTCCGGTCACGGAGGTCGGCGTCGAGCTCGACGCCGAACGAGCGGAACGCCATCGCCACGAGGTCGTACGCGCCCACCGTGAACACGACGTCCAGCAGCTGCTGCTCGTCGAGCTCGGCGGCCAGGGTCGCCCAGGTGGCGTCGCCGATCGTGGCCTCGGCGAGGAGCTCGTCGACGGCGTCGAGCAGGGCGGCGTCGAGCGGTGACCACGGGTGCTCGGCTGGGCCTCCGGCGATGGCGGAGATCTCGTCGGCGGTCAGGCCGGCGTCGCCGCCGAGCACCACGTGCTGCGCCCACTCGTACTCGCTCCCACGCCGCGCCGCGACCCGCAGCACCAGCAGCTCCCGCTGCCGCATGGACAGCGTGGTGGCGAAGAGGATGTGCCCGTTGAAGGTGTTGAAGGCCAACGTGAGGGCGGGGTGGTGGGCGAACATGCCCAGCGCGTTCAGGCCCTTGGGCCGATCCGGGTCGCGAGACGGGAACGGGTGCCGTGGCGCAGGCGGGTGCAGCGCGGCGAGGGCGTCGCGCATCTCGTCGGGCCAGTCGCCGGGACACAGGGCGGTCTCGGGGGCGAGGGGCGCGACGACGAGCGCGGGGCCCGGCCGGTCGGCCGCGGCGGCCCGGTGCGCGTGGTCCACCACCAGGTGCGTGGCGAGGATCGTGTCGCGCTGGAGCTTCCGGTGCGCGTCGAGAAACGCCCGTCCGGCCGGGGTGTCGGGCGCCAGCACGAGACCCGCCAGCCGGGGCGCCTCGCCCTTGAGGCCTTCGATCCGCAGGGCGAGGTCGTTGGTCCCCGCCGCGGCCTTGAACGCGAACGCCGCCTCGCCCTGCCGGGGGAAGACCATCCGGTCCGCGATGTCCTCCCCGGTCAGCGCCTCGACGTCCTGGAGCTGGAAGAAGGCCGCGGCGGGATCCGCGGTGTGGTGGTGGACGGACTTCCCGTTCACCAGCAGCGTGAGCCCCGCATACGCGGCCTGTTCGCCCTCCCAGAACCCCGACCGGTCGAAGACCGCCCAGCCGCGGTAGGCGCCGCCCGGCAGCCTGACCCGGAAGGAGGCGTCGCCGAGGATCAGGCCGTCGCCCATCAGCCGCGTGGGATAGGGCGTGGTCTTGCCCAGGCCGTGCGGGTTCCCGTGGACGAACCCGAACCCGCGGGCCTCCGTCCACGCGTCGGCGGGCGTCACACCGGTGTACTGCCGCTGCACCGGCGACCGCACGGGTCCGAAGTCGAACGCGAACCCGCCCGGCGTGGCCAGGGGCGCCTCGCGCACGAGCTCGATGCGGTCCACGTAGACCGTCGCGGCGTCGGTCATGATGGCGATCCGGACCATGTGGGTCTTGTCGAGGGGGGTCTTCAACAGCCGGTACGGCCGGTTGATCTCGCCGCGCCAGAGGTCGCCGGCGATGTCCACGTCCACCACCGAGACCCCCGGCGGCGCCGCGGCGGAGTTCTGGTGCCGGTCATGGAAGGCCTTGCCGCCGGCGGTGTCCGCCAGCTCCAGCCCCAGGACCGCGCCGTGCGACCCGGGCACGTTCACGTGCAGCCGCCAGATCTGGTACCCGGACCAGTCGGTGACGGCCAGCGCCGCGATCGCGGCCTGCGTCCCGGGCGCGATCAGGAGGGAGTGCGTCCCGTCCGCGGCCCAGGCGGTGGTGACCGTGGCCCGGCCGGTCTCCGGCCAGGTCCCGATCTCGGGCGCCCCCTCGAAATCCTGGACGACGGCCGTGGCCGGCGGATCGGCGGCGGGGGCGGACGCGGATCCGGCCAGCAGGAGGACGAGGGCGGCGCGCCGGAAGGGCAGCATGCCCCCCAAGTATACGTCCGCCGGTTCGCGCAGGGCCCGACCCGCGAAAAGGTAGAATCAGCCAGTCATGTGGATCGTGGACGGCCACCTCGACCTGGCGTGGAATGCGCTCCAGTGGAACCGCGACATCACCCGGAGCGTGGCCGAGCTCCGGCAGGCGCCCGGGGTGCCGGTGGCCGTGGTGTCCGGCCTCGCGCCGAACGCGGCCATCGTGCCGACCGTGGCCCTGCCCGAGATGCGCGCGGGACGGATCGGGTTGTGTTTCGCCACGCTGCTCGTCCGGTCCACGGGCCGGCCGGTGCCGCACCTCGACTTCCCCTCGCCGCTCCAGGCGCACGCCGTCGCCCACGGCCAGCTCGCGTACTACCGGGCGCTGCAACGGACGGGACTGATCCGGCTCATCGGGACGCACGCCGATCTCCTGAAGCATTCGATCGATTGGGAGCTCTTCGAGAAGCTGCCCCACGAGCTGCCCTCCGCGCCCCCCGGCGTGGTCCTCTCCATGGAAGGAGCGGACCCCGTCCTCGACCCGGACGACCTGGTCGCGTGGCACGCGGGAGGGCTCAGGATCCTCGGCCTCTCGCACTACGGACCCGGCCGGTACGCCGGGGGAACCGGGACCGCGTCGGGATTGACCCCGCTGGCCGGACCGCTGCTGGCGGAGATGCGCCGGCTCCGGATGATGCTGGATGTGACCCACCTCTCCGACCCGGCGTTCGACGAGGCGATGGCCCTCTGGGAAGGGCCGGTGCTCGCGAGCCACAGCAACTGCCGGGCGCTGGTCCCGGACCAGCGGCAGGCCTCGGACGACCAGCTCCGGGCCATCATCGGCCGGGGCGGTGTCGTCGGCGCGGTCCTGGACGCCTGGATGCTCGCGCCGGGCTGGCAGCGCGGCGCCGCCTCCAACGCGCCGGTTCCGCTCGCCGTGGTCGCCGACCACATCGACCACGTGTGCCAGCTTGCCGGAAACGCCCGGCACGCGGCGATCGGCTCGGACCTGGACGGAGGGTTCGGGAAGGAGCAGTCGCCGGCCGACCTCGACACGATCGTGGATCTTCAGGTGATCCTCGAGATCCTCCGCACGCGGGGATATGCCGATGACGACGTGAACGCCATCGCCAACCGCAACTGGACCCGGCTCCTGCTGGAAGCGTGGGAGACATGAAGGGCCGGGGGATAGCGGGCACGCTGATCTGTGCGGGACTCTGGGGCTGCGCTGTCAGCGGAGGAACAAAGATGACGGCACCGGCCCTGCCGCGGGGCGGGTCGGCCTGGACGTACGACTTCAGCCCGGGCCGGGTGGACCAGATCCGGCGCCACGACGCGGCCGCCGCGCCCGCCCGGCGGTTCGCGTATCTCTTTCCGTACGCCGGCTCGGTCGAGGTGGATGCCGTGCACCGCCGGGTGCAGGTCTCCTACAAGCCGGACACGGTCGCGGCGTACGTCCAGGCGCTGGGTCCCGGCATCCGGATGTTGCCGATCGTGGACGGCCGGCAGGACCAGGGGGAGTTCAACGGCTGGTCCGCGACCGAGTATGCGGCGGCCGCCGACGCGGTCGCCGACCGACTGCTGGCGGACCACAACGCGGCGGGCGTCCAGATCGATATCGAGCCGTTCCATCCCGACCACATCCCGTTCTACGCCGCCCTGGGCGCCCGCCTGCGGAAGGCGGGTAAGCTCACAACCGGATTCATGGGGCCCGGCCGGCCGCCGGCGGTGCTCGAGGCGATGTACCGCGCGTGCGACGTCGTCGTCCTGTCCGGCTACGATTTCGGGCTGGAAACGCCCGCGGCCTATACCGCGGCGCTGGACGCGGCGCTGGGCCGGTGCCACGCGGTCGCCGTGTCGGTGGGGGGCCATTCGATGGTCGGGGTCCCGGCCGGGGCGTCCTGGGGGGAGCACGAGTACCACGGCACCCTCGAGAACGGGAGGTGCACGCGCAAGGATTCCGGGTTCACCCAGACCGCATGGCTGGCGGCCGCCCTGGCGGCGTACGCGAAACACGAGCACGACGCGACGATGGTGGGGCTGGCGTTCTGGAACCTCACCGACCAGCCGGCCGGGCCGCGGCCGGACTGCCTGCGGGGCGACCAGCCCGACTATATCTCGGACGGGGCCTGGGAACTCCTGCGCTGATCCCGTAGTTCTTCATTCCCATGGCCATCGAGATTCTTCCCGTCAGCCGGCAGGGCCGGGGCGCCTTCGACGCGGGCCGGATCCTCGAGCACAAGCCGATCGGGTTCCCGCAGGACGGCGGGGCGGGGAAGCAGATCGCGAGCCTGTTCTACTGGGCGCACGCCTGGTCCGACGCGGGCGGGTTGATTGACCAGCACCCCCACGAGGGGTTCGAGATCATGTCGTACGTGCTCAAGGGCGAAATCGAGCACTACGACAGCCAGCTCCAGGGGTGGAAGAAGCTGAAGGCCGGCGACGTGCAGTTGATTCGCGCCGGGGACGGCATCGTCCATGCGGAAAAGCTTCTCGCCAACTCCGGCATCTTCCAGATCTGGTTCGACCCGGACCTCGAGAAGAGCCTGGCGCACCCGGCGTCCTACGACGACTATCCCGCGGCCAGCTGCCCGGTGCGGCAGGACGGGGGCCGGTCCACGAAGGTCATCATGGGCGAGGGCGGGCCGATGCGCATGGAGACGCCGGACGTCACGATCGAGGACCAGTCCTTCGCCGCCGGATCGTACACCATGCCGTGCGACCCGAAGCGCGTCTACATCACGTGCGTCATCGAGGGTGCGCTGGAACTGAAGGGGCAGCCGGTTCCCACCGGGGCCAGCGCGCGGATCGTCGGGGAAGGTCCGTTGCCGCTGGTGGCGGCGGCCCCGGCCCGGTGGTTCGTGATCGGCGCGCCCGCCATCCCGGGCTACCGCACCTACGCCCAGATGCACCGCCTGGCGGTGTAATCCCCGGGCCTATTGCGGCGGGGCTGCTCCGCGTCCCGCCGCCGAAGGCGACGGGGCTGCTCCGCGTCCCGCCGCAATAGGCGGCGGGATCACCTCGTAGTACCGGTCCACCGCGGGATGGTCGAGCCGGGCCGTGAACCCGCCCGGCCACCGCACCTCCACCGAGTCCACGGCCGCGGCGTCACCCAGCCCGAAGTGCTTGCAGGCGGCCTGCTGGCTGCGCCAGGAGTCGCCGGCCACGATCACCCCGACGCGCGGGCCGGCGGCGGTGTGGACCGTGATGACGGCGCCGAAGGGGAGGACCGGCCCGGCCGATTTCAGCCGGATGCCGATCCAGTGGTGCCGGGTGGACAGGCCGTTGCGGAGCACCATCAGGCCGAAGCGTCCCGCCCCCGAGGCGGTACCCGGTTTCACTTCCCGGCGGTCCTCGTAGAGCAGGGCCAGGTCCGGCCGGCCGTCCCCGTCGAAATCATCCGCCACGAGGTTCCGGCAGTCCTGTTCCAGCGCCAGCCCGAGCGGCCAGGCCGCCTCGACGAATTCCGTGGCCGCGACATGCAGGAAGCACCGCTTCTTTTCGTACCCGTTCCAGGACGCCTCCCCGCGGTTGAGGTCCACCGTGGACGCGGCGAGCAGGTGCCGGACCAGCTTGGGATCGGCGTCGCGCGGCGTGTACACGTCGTGGCACCAGAAGGTCGTGCAGTAGTCCACCGTCGAACGGCCGCTGATGAACCCGTTGAGGACGTAGAGGTCCCGGTCGCCGTCCAGGTCCGGGTCGAACCCGACGGTGCCCCACGACCAGCCGGACCGCCCCACCTGGTCGTTCCAGGCGGGCTCGCGGTAGGTGCCGGGGCCGGACCACAGGTACATCCGGTTGCCGTACCCCATCCGGGTCCGGGTCAGGGTCACGTCCAGCCCCGCCGCGGGCCGGAGGCCCATTTTCGCCAGCCGGCGCATCGTGGTGGAGCCCATCCCCGACACGTAGAACCCGGGATGCCCGTCGTGCGCGAAATCGTCCACCGCCAGCCCCATGCCGAAATTCATCGGGTCATCCACCGCCTGCGCCGTGGCATCCGTGAACCGGCCGTTCCCCGTGTTCCGCCAGAGGTCCACCCCGGCGAAATCGTTGACGGTGATGAGGTCGAGCCGCCCTTCGCCGAAGAGGTCCAGCAGCGCGGCGCAGTAGTTCCGCCGGTTGCGCTTCGCGTCGAACCCGGCCCCGGCCGTCACATCCCGGAACCGGCCGTGGCCGTCCCCGCGGAGCAGGTAGCAGGGGTATCCGTCGTTGGCGTCGTAATACGGCGCGGGGAACTGGCCGCCCATATACGGGTTCCGGTACTGGCCGAGCCAGACGTCCGGCAGCCCGTCGCCGTCCACGTCCCCGACGGTCATGACCGACCCGGCCCGGAGGTCCAGCGGGTCGTCCGTGGCCGCGACGGGCTCATCCGGGAACTCGCCGCCGTGCCCGCCCCGGAAGAGCAGGAGCCGTTGCGGCGTGCCGGCGGTGCACAGGTAGTCGGTGCGGCCGTCCCCGTCGAAATCGGCCAGCACCCCGCACGGATCGGGGAAGACGGGGTGCGCGAGGAAGGGTTCCTGCCGGAACCGGCCACCGCCCAGGTTGCGGAACCGCGCATTCACCCCGGGGAGCACGAGGTCGGACCGGCCCCGGCCCCCGAAATCCCAGGCGAGCAGCATCGTGCTGCCCTGGTCGCGGGCGCGTTCGAAGGTCCGTGTGAACACCGGCCGGAAAACCGGGGCGCCGGGCCGGCGCAGCCAGTCGAGCGCGGCGGCGTCGATGGACGCCACCTCCGGGAGGTCCCCCGGCCGGGCCGGCTCCCGCCAGGTGACCCGGAGCCGGCCGCGCAGCTCATGCCGACCGCCGTCGGGCGCGATGAGCTGGAGGTCGGCCTTCATGTACGACCAGGGGGGCGACACCTCGGGATGGAACTCATCGTGATGCCACTCGGTCTGCGCGAGTTTCCACCCGGCCGCGTGCCAGGCCTGCAGGCGGCGCCGCCATACGGCGGGGTCGAGGACCGGCCCGGCCGCGGGCCCCGGC
>CAYNUZ010000135.1:0-6899 GCA_964400385.1 uncultured bacterium
CGAGCTCGGTGTGCGCGCTGATCTCTTCGCCGACCGCGTGATAGTGCATCTCCCACACGATCTTCGAACCCGGCAGCATCAAGCGGCCGGAGTCAGGACGCATCTCGTCGCCGTTCTTGCCGACCGCCCATTCCATGAAGAGGCCGTCGCCGGCGACGTTCGGGTCGTTGGTGAAGAGCGCCTGATCCATTTCCTCCGTCTGCTGCAGACGCGCGAGGGCGTCAAGTTCTCCGCGCACGCGCAGGAGCGGCTCCGGACCCGGTCCATCGAGCTGTCCCCGGCGGACCTGGCGGGGATCGACGAGGCGGTGCGGCGCGCGGCGGCCAAGGGCGCCCGCGAGTCGCTGCTGCTGTCCAACAAGGCGGCGTTCGTGGTGAGCGTGCGCAACCGCACGGTCATCACGGTGGTGGACGCGGCGTCCATGAAGGAAAACGTGTTCACCAACATCGACAGCGCGGTGATCCTGTGAGGAGGGGAACCCGGTCATGGGCATGATGAGCAGCCTGTTCACCGCGATCAGCGGGCTGAAGGGCGGCCAGACCCTGCTCAACGTGATCGGGAACAACGTCGCCAACGTGAACACGACCGGGTACAAGGCAGGCCGCATCCAGTTCCGCGACCTGCTCAGCGGCTCCCTGTCGGGCGGCGCGGGGGCGAACGCCGCCGCCGGCCGGGGCGGCGTCAATCCCGTGCAGGTCGGCACGGGGCTCGGGATCGCCGCCATCGACACGCAGCAGCGGCAGGGGACCTTCCTGGCGACGGGCAATGCGACCGACATGGCGGTCGACGGCGACGGGTTCTTTGTCACGCGGGCGGGCTCCACGGAGTCGTACACGCGGGCGGGCAGCTTCCGGTTCGATTCGCTCGGCCGCCTGGTGGATGCGTCGGGCGGCCTGGTGCAGGGCTGGTCGGCGTCCCTGCCGGCCAACGACCCGCTCGGTCGCGCGGTCATCGACGCCTCCAATCCGGCCCGGATCGGCAATATCACGATCCGTCCCTCCCAGACGCTGCCGGCGCACGCCACCAGTGAAATCAAGCTGGTGGGCAACCTGGATGCGGGGAGCAACTACACCGTGCTCGCGAATTCGGCGGGCCAGCCGGGCACCACGCCGTGGACCTCGGTGGACACGCTGGGCGGGGTGCACAACTACACCATCGGCCAGATCGATATGCCGGTCACGGTGTACGATTCGCTGGGTAACCCGCACGCGCTGACCGTGTCGTTCTACAACGTGAGCGGGACCCAGATTAACGGGTACGCGCCCGGCGTGGAATTCCACGCGAACCAGTGGATCTTCAACGTCACCACGGATCCGAACGATGCGACCGTGCGCGTGGCCCTGGACGACATGACGTACACCGATCCCGCCTCGGGCGCCCTCATCCGCTCCGCCCACGCGGGGGAGCTGGATTTCCAGACCGCCGCGATTTACGGTTTTCCCGACGAGGGGAGTACCTCGGACGTCAATTCCGCCGCGGACCTCGCCGCATTCGGGGTGACCGCCGACCCGCACGTCGGGTACTTCACCGGCATGCTGAACAACGTGGTGTTCCCGCCGAGCGACCCGGTTCCCGGGACGTCGCTCTTCGACAACCCCGGTGTCCCCGGGTTCCCGCTCGGGTTCACGATGCAGAAGTGCCACCTGGTGCTCCTGTATCAGGATGTGCCGGCCGGGACCGCCGCGACGGTCGTGCCGCCCGTCGGAGTGTCCGCGGGGGACCTGGTGAACGTCAATTACACCGAGATGACGACCACGGCCGCCACGCCCACGCAGTGGTACGCCCAGAAGATCAACATTAATTACGGGACGCTCAGCACGCTGCTGGGCGTCAACATGGATCCCGACGACGACGGCATCCTCGGGAACATCTTCGGCGGCGAGGGCAAGACCGAAATCTCGAAGTTCGACGGCCGCATGGACGGCCTGACCCAGATGTACAGCGGCGCGTACCAGTCGGTCAACGGCGTTCAAGTCTACGTCCCGCGCTTCACTTCCCGGGTGGGGTCCCAGGACGGGTACCCCGAGGGCACGTTGCAGGGCGTCTCCGTGGACGCCGCCGGCATCGTGACGGGACGGTACGACAATGGCGTCGCCCAGGACCTGGCGCAGGTGGCGATTGCGACCTTCACGAACCCCGGCGGGCTGGCCCGGTCCGGGGACACCCGGTTTGCGGCCACCGCGAATTCCGGCGCCGCGCGGATCGGCACCGCCCTCGGCGACGGCCGCGGTGCGGTGATCGGCGGGGTGCTGGAGCAGAGCAACGTGGAGCTGGGGGAGGAGCTGACGGACATGATCGTCGCCCAGCGCAGCTACGAAGCCAATGCACGGCTGGTCTCGCTGTCCGACCGGCTCCTGGACACCGTGGTCAACGTGGGGCGCGCCTGATGCGCCGGATCGCTGGTCTCATTGAAGTGGCGGTGATCGAGTGGTACCCATTTGCTCACGTCGGCCCCCGGCTTGTGGCCGGGGATCCCGCCGTGAATCACAAAGGCCGGACCTCTTTCCGAGGGGGCCTTGCACCTTCCGCCTGTCTTTCGGGGCGGAAGCCAGTCTAAAAGGAGGTCAACCATGGCACTGGTGAGCAGCTTGTTTACCGCGATCAGCGGTATGCGAAATCACCAGACGTTGCTGGATGTCATCAGCAACAACGTCGCGAACGTCAACACGGTCGGGTTCAAGGCCGGCCGGGTCCAGTTCCGCGATCTGCTCTCGCAGACGATTCAGGGCGCCAACGGTTCCAACTCGGCGACCAACCGGGGCGGCACCAACCCGATCCAGTTCGGGGCGGGCGTCAGCGTCGCGTCGATCGACACCCTGCAGCGGCAGGGCACGTTCCAGGCCACCGGGAACGCGACGGATATGGCGATCAACGGCGACGGGTTCTTCATCAGCAAGGCGGGGACGGAGCAGACGTTCACCCGCGCGGGCAGCTTCCGGTTCGATTCCCTCGGCCGGCTGGTGGACCCGAGCGGCGGGCTCATCCAGGGGTGGTCGGCGGCGATCTCGCAGACCGACCCGCTGGCCCGCATGACGATCAACGCGACGAACCCGGCGAACATCGGGAATATCACGATCACGCCGGGCCAGACGCTGCAGGCGCACGAGACCCAGAACGTGAAACTCGTGGGGAACCTCGACGCCGGCGCCAACGCGACCAACCTGGCCAACTCGGCCGGGGAGGCGGGCACCCGGCAGCTGACGGTGCTCGACAACGCGAACGGCTCGACCACGTATACGGTCGGGACGACGGCGATGACGTTCAACGTCTATGACTCGCTGGGGAACTCGCACCAGCTGACGGGAACGCTCACGAACCTCAGCAACACGCAGATCCCCGAAGCGACGCCGGGCCAGGTGTATGACAACAACACCTGGGCCTGGACCGTGGACACGGATCCGTCGGACACGACGGTGCACCTGGCCCTGGACAACTCGACCTACACGGACCCGGTCTCGGGCCAGTTGGTGCGGGCGTCCAGCAGCGGGATGCTGCACTTCCTGAACAACGGGGCCCTCGACTGGGTCACGTACGCGGACCGCAACGCGGAGCACTTCGGGACGCATTGGGACCAGCTGTCGGCCAATGACACGAATGTCCCGGGTGGCAACATCCTTCCGGCGGCTCCGGTGCCCCCGATCTTCGGCGGACTCCAGAACCCCGGCGAAGCCCCGATCTTCGGGGCGGGCGGCTCGGACCTGTCGGTGGCCGACTTCTGGGCTGACGCGGCGGACGAGGACGTCCACAACACGACGGTCATCGGGTTTGAGGGGGCGATCGTGCCGGCGGGTGACTTCACCGGCGCCTCGGACCTGTCGAATCCCGGCGCGGTCGGGAACCCGGCCCCGGGTGACAACCAGCTCTTTGACAACCCGGGCGTGACGCAGACGGGCGGTGGCCCTCCGGCCCCCGCGCAGGACGTGTTCGCCCTGCTGAAGCTGCCGATCGTTCTGTGCTACCAGAACATCCCGGCAGGCAGCCCGATTCCCCCGGCCAGCACGACCGCGGGGACCCTGGTGAGCATGGACATTGCCGGGCGGAGCGCGGCCTTCACGCCGCCGGCCAATGCCGTGCAGCAGTGGTTTGTCCAGAAGTTCGACATCGACTGGGGGAGCGTGAGCACGATCACCCAGGCCGACTTCGACCGGAACATTGACCCGCCCAACGCGGCAACCAATGAAACCGGCGGTCCGTCCGCGCTGCCCGCGCTGGTCAGCACCGGCGATGGCGAGATGGACGGCATGCACGCCGACCTGGCCGCGGGTATCGGCGGACAGTTCAATGCTTTCGGTGACCGGCGCAGCGACCTCGAGATGCCGTGGGACCCCCGTGTGGTCCGCACGACCCTCGGGCAGCGCGACGGCCTGACGCAGGACGCGTCGGGACACTTCGAGAACGTCAACGGGGTCAACGTGTACAAGACGGCCTTCACGGCGCGTCTGGACTCCCAGGACGGGTACTCGCAGGGGGTCCTGCAGTCCGTGTCGGTGGACGCTTCGGGAAAGATCACCGGGGTGTTCAACACCGTGCAGGGCGCAAGCGTGAACCAGGAGCTCGCGCAGGTGGCCATCGCCACCTTCACGAATCCGGCGGGTCTGGCGAAGTCGGGGGACACCCACTTCACCGAGACCGCGAACTCCGGATCGGCGATCATCGGACAGGCCCTGACCAACGGGGCGGGGTCCGTCGTCGGCGGAGTCGTCGAGCAGAGCAACGTGGACCTCTCCGAGGAGCTGACGAACATGATCGTCGCCCAGCGGGGTTTTGAGGCGAACGCCAGGCTGATCTCGACGTCGGACAAGATCCTTGACACGCTGGTCAACCTGGGCCGGTAAGGCTCGCGGCTGACCGCGTCCGGTAGTAGGGGAGAGGCCCGGGGTGCCGTATGGCCCCGGGCCTCGACCCGTTCCGGGGGGGGGTGAACCCAGTATTGACAAGGGTTTGACAACGGGTCTCGACCCCCGGCGGGGGGGTTGAGAAGTGCGGAATCCCGTGCTTGAATAGGAATGATGGCCGACGTGCGCCGTGATGAGCCTGGGAGTCGTGGCGCCACCGGGGGTGCGACCCGGTGATCAAGCTGACGCGGCTGGACCGGCGCGAGCTGGTGGTCAACGCGGACCTCGTGGAGTTTATCGAGGGCACCCCCGAGACGATCATCTCGATGACGACCGGCAAGAAGGTGGTCGTCAAGGAATCGGTGGACGAGGTCATCCGGCGGATCGTGGAGTTCCGCCACCGGACCCTGCCGTCCGTGAAGTCAGCGGTCAACTGAGCGGCAGCCGCTCGAGGAGAACGACGAAGCCATGGACATCGCGACCGTAGGGGGGCTGCTGGTCGGGCCCGGATCGATGCTGATCGCCGTGCTGATCATGGGCGCCCACCTGGGCGCCTTCATCAGCCTGGAAGCGACGTTCATCATCGCGGGCGGCACCCTGGGCGCCACGATGATCTCGTACCCGATGAGCGTGGTGCTCAACTCCCTCAACATCGCCCGCAACGCGCTCTTCGTCCAGGAAGTGGACTTCGCGGGCGCGGTCACGACGCTCGTCAACTTCGCCACCAAGGCCCGCCGCGAGGGCTTGCTGGGCCTGGAAGAGGACGTGGACGGCCTGGAGGACAAGTTCCTCCAGAAGGGGATGCAGCTCGTCGTGGACGGCACGGACGGCGACCTGGTCCGCAACATCATGGAAACCGACCTCACCTTCCTGGAGGCCCGGCACAAGCAGGGGGAGAGCTTCTTCACGACGATGGGCGGGTATGCGCCCACGATGGGCATCATCGGCACGGTCATGGGGCTGGTCCACCTGCTGGGCGCCGGGATGGACAATCCCGACGCGCTGGTCAAGGGGATCGCGACCGCCTTCCTGGCCACGTTCTACGGGATCGCGTCCGCGAACCTGCTCTGGCTGCCGATCGCCGGCAAGCTCAAGGTCCGCAGCGAGGACGAGGTCCTGCTCCGGCAGGTCATGATCGAGGGCGTCCTCTCCATCTCGACCGGCGACAACCCGCGCATCGTGGAGGAGAAGCTCAAGGCTTTCCTGCCCCCGAAGTACAAGCAGCTCACGGTCTCCGCCAAGGGCGAGGGGGGCCGCGAGGAGAAAGAGGCGGCCCCGGCGCCCGCGGCCAAGAAATAAGGGGCGGCGCACACCCTCATGGCGAAGAAACGGGGCGGGGACCACGGCGGCGGCGGCGGCCACGACGGCGCCGGCGGCATGCGCTGGCTGCTCACCTACGCGGACCTCATCACGCTCCTCCTCATCATGTTCATCATGCTGTACTCGATCAGCATGGTGGACGCCGCCAAGTTCAAGGAGATCATGCAGAACCTCAAGGCCGCGTTCGGCGGCGTCCTGGTGCAGGGCCCCACCTTCCTGCAGGGCAGCGGCGACCGCATCATCGCGGAGCTGGTGCCCCGCCTCAGCGCGGCCGTGGAGGCCACCGAGGGCTCTGGTTCCGGCGCGGCGCAGGTGTTCCGCAATGAGCGGGGCATCGTGGTGCGCCTGATGACGGACAACGTGCTCTACGAGCGGGGCAGCGCGGAGCTCAAGCCCGAGATGAACCGGATCCTGGACGCCGTGGCCCCGGTGCTGGCCACCGCGGGGCTGCCGGTCCTCGTCGAGGGGCACACCGACGACCTGCCCACGCACGGCCGCGGCCGCTTCCAGTCGAACTGGGAGCTGTCCACGGAGCGCGCCACGCAGGTGGTGAAGTACCTGATCGAGCGCGGCAAGGTGCCCCCGGCGCGGCTCTCGGCCGCCGGGTACGCGGAGTTCCATCCGCTGGTGCCCAACGACTCCGACGCCGGCCGTCGGCGCAACCGCCGGATCGACATCATCATCCTGAACGGGCCCGCCTCGGGCCCCGCGATCCCGGAGAAGGCGGCGCCCGTGGCCGTGCCG
>CAYNUZ010000136.1:0-6875 GCA_964400385.1 uncultured bacterium
GGAGCCAGTTGGCCTCGGGGTACTTCATCTGGAAGTTGCGCCACGTGCCCCCCTTGAGGAACGGCGCGGCGGCCTCCAGCATGCCGGCCTGCTTGAGGGCGCCGTGGGCGTCGCCCAGCGCCCGCTGCCCCTCCGGCGGCAGCGCCCATTCCATCATTTCCGAATAGGACGCGGTGCCCATGTAGAGCGGCCCGCGGGGAGCGGCGCGCGCGAGGTATTCCGCACAGGTCATGATCTCCAGCCAGTCCCCCGCCCCGTCCAGCGCTGCCAGGAACCGGTCGAGCCACCCCTTGGTGTAGACCCAGGCGTGCGTTTCCGGCCAGCCGCCGAACTTCTCCCCGTCGTCCAGCAGCGCCGCGACGGGAAGCTCCCCCGGGCGCGCCGCGTCCGCCACGGACTTGAGGTGCGCCAGGATCTCCTCCGGCTCCTTGAACGGCACGATGTACCGGAGCTTCTCGTCGATCGGGATCACCGTGATTCCCTCGCCCAGGTGGTCCGTCCGGTACGCGTGGTGCAGCGCCTCCCCGGCCAGCCCGGCGCCCTTGAGGTGCCAGTCGTCCACGCCCGCGTACGCGATGCCGGCGCGCTTGAGCAGCGCCGGCAGGTGGGGCTCCCAGACCCGTTCCGTCAGCCAGGCCCCGGTGGGGCGCTGCCCGAACGTCGCGGCCAGGAAGTCGTTGAGCTTCCCGATCTGCCCGAGCAGGTCGGCCTCCGGAATGACCGGGAAGATCGGCTCCTGGTACGCGCCGGACACCATCTCCACCTGGCCGCGGGCCACCATCGGCCGCAGGAGGTCGATGAATTCCGGCCGGTGGCCGAGGATCCAGTCCCAGAGGCACCCGCTGACATGGACATTCAGCTTGACCCGCGGGTGCCGCACCACGGCCTCGAGGAAGGGCCGGTAGGCCAGCTGGTAGGTCTCCTCGATCACGTGGTCAAAGTTGCCGACCGGCTGGTGGTTGTGGATGCCCAGGATGAATGCGACCCTTCCGGCGCCCACCCCTCAGATCACCGCATATTTCATGATCGCGGCGGAGAGCCGCGCGGAATCGTGGCGGATGAAGTCGGTGCGCGCTGCCAGCACGCGGCCGGGGATGACCGCGACACCCATGGCCCGCAGCCGGTCGGTGTCCACGGTCACCAGCTGCGCGTGCTCCCGCCGGTACCGCTCCAGCAGCCGGGCGGCCGGCGGCTCGGTGTTCACCACGACCGCGTCCATCCCCCGGTCGCCGAGGTACCGCGCGATGGTCTCCAGGTGGTCGGCCACGCTGAACTCGTCGGTCTCCCCCGGCTCCGTCATGATGTTGCACGCGTAGATCTTGAGGGCCCGGGTGCCGTTGATGGCCGCGCGGATCTCCGGCACGAGCAGGTTGGGGACGACCGACGTGTACAGGCTGCCCGGCCCGAAGACGATGATGTCGGCGCGGCCGATGGCCTTGACCGCCTCCGGGTTGGCGCGGGGCCGCGCGGGCAGGAGCTGCACGCGCTCCACCGGCGACCCGGCGGCGGCGATCCGGCTCTCGCCCCGCACGGTCTTCCCGTTCTTCAGCCGCGCGATGAGCTGGACGAGGTCGAGGGTGACGGGCACCACCCGGCCGCGGACCGCCAGGACCCGGCTGGATTCCGCGAGGGCGCGGGAGAAGTCGCCGGACACCTCGGCCAGCGCCGTGAGGAAGATGTTGCCGAAGGTGTGGCCCTTGAGCTCCCCGGCGCGGACGAACCGGTGCTGGAAGAGGCGGCCCATCAGCGGCTCGGCGTCGGCCAGCGCCACGAGGCAGTTGCGCAGGTCGCCGGGCGGCGGGATCCCGTACTGGCGGCGCAGCCGGCCCGACGACCCGCCGTCGTCCGCGACCGTCACCACGGCGGTCAGGTTGTCCGTGTACTCCTTGAGCCCGAGCAGCAGGTTCGGCAGGCCCGTCCCGCCGCCGATCGCCACGATCTTCGGCCCGCGCTTGCGCCGGGCCCGCTCGTACGCGAGGCGGATGAACCGCCGCTCGCCCGACGGCATGATGACGGCCAGGATCGCGTAGTACCCGCGGCGCACGGCAAAGAGCACCGCGAACCCGCCGCCCGCGATCAGCCACAGGTCCATCGGTCGCAGCGACCGGACGTACGTGCGGACGATCTTCTCGACCTTCTGGAGCGGCTTGATGTGGAAGTTGCGCGCGGACAGCGCCTCGCCCAGGACGCCGGTCAGGCCGGCGACCGTGACGAGGCTTCCCGCCACCAGCAGGAACATCCACCGCTTGAGCCGGATGCCGGGATACAGGAAATGGAACAGCGACCGCGGGATGCGCGACTTGAAGGACATCGTGCCCCTAACGTTCCTCGTGCCGCTTGCGGGGCCGGGGGGTGTGCCGCGGCGCGGCGGCCGCTCCGGGGGCCGGCTCGCGCCGCAGGTCGCGCATGATCTGCTCGTTGAGCCGCTCCGCGGAGTTCACGCCCATCTGCTTGAGCCGCCAGTTCATGGCCGCCACCTCGACCAGCACCGCGAGGTTCCGGCCCGTCTGGACGGGCAGCTCGTGGAGGATGAGGGGGATGTCGAGGATGGTGTACGCGCGGTCCTCGAGCCCGGTGCGGTCGTACCGCTTGCCCGGCTCCCACGGCATGAGCTGGATGACCAGCTCCACCAGCTTGCGCTCGCGCACGGCCTTGGCCCCGAAGAGCCGCTGGATGTCCACGATCCCCAGCCCCCGGATCTCCATGTGGTACCGCAGCGACCGGGTGCCGGTGCCCAGCAGGGTCTTTTCGGGGGTCCGGCGGATCTCCACCACGTCGTCGGCGCACAGCCGGTGGCCCTTGTCGATCAGCGCCAGGGCGCACTCGCTCTTGCCGATGCCCGATTCGCCGAGCAGCAGGATCCCCACCCCGAAGACGTCCACCAGGCTGCCGTGGACCGTGACGCTGGGCGCCAGCTTCTCCTCGAGGTGGATCGTGAGTTCGCTGATGAACTTGGTCGTGGGCAGCGGGGTGGCAAGGACCGCGACCCCGGCGGCGTCGGCCGCCGCGATCAGGTCCTCCGGCGGCACCGCCCCATGGCAGAGGATGAACCCCGCGGGCTTGAGCCGGCCCAGGATGTCCTCGAGCCGGCGGGCCCGGAGTTTCCGCTCCAGCGAGTTCCAGAACGTGACCTCGGTCTTGCCCAGGATCTGGAGCCGCTCGGACGGGAAATAATCGAGGAAGCCGGAGAGGGCGAGGCCCGGCCGGTTGAGGTCCGGCACGTCGATCTGCCGGTCCAGCCCCGCCTTGCCCGTGACCAGGCGCAGGGACAGTGGGGTCGCGAGATCGGTGAGGAGCGACTCGATGCGGAGCGGCATGACGCCCCCATTCTACCGCCCGGCCGCGCGGCGCAGGCCGCGCGGAGGGTCAGGCCTTGCGGCCCTTTTCCTCCTGGTCGAGGACCTTGATGACGTCGCCGGGGTTCTCGGCGGCGATCAGGGCCTTGCGGAAGTACTTGTCCTTGAGCAGCGCGGACACCCGGGCGAGGGCCTTGAGGTGCTGGCTGGCCTGGTCCTCGGGGGCGACGAGCAGGAAGAGGACGAAGACCTTGTCGTCGTCCAGCGCGTCGAAGTCCACCCCGATCTTGGAGATGGCGCACGCCGCGCTCAGCTCCTTGGCCACCCCGGACTTGCCGTGGGGGATCGCGATGCCCTGGCCGATGCCCGTGGACCCGAGGCTCTCGCGCGCCAGCAGGACCTCGAGCATCTTCTGCCGGTCGGAGAGCGCGCCCTGCTCATGCAGGACGGAGACCATCTCCTCGAGGGCGGCCTTCTTGGTCTCGGCCTTGAGGCCGACCATGATCGCGGAATCTTTCAGGATGTCGCGGATGCGCATGAATCAGGCTGCGATCATAGCATCCGAGGACGGGGGGATCAACCCAGCCCCGGGAAGAGCTTCTCGATCTCGGCCCGGGATTTCGTTCCGCGGCCCCCGGCCGGGCCGCGGCCCCCAGGCGTGAACTCCTCGCAGAAGTTGAACTTCTCCTTGTCCGCCACGTAGTCGGCCGTGGCCGAGGCCCGGCACTCGTGGTGCGCCCCCGGATCGTAGTGCGCGCAGTTCCGGCAGGCGTGCAGCCAGGCCCCGCAGCCCGTGCAGGTCGCACGGAAATCGGTCCGGCCCTCCGGGAAGGCCGCGCCGCAGCCGGCGCACGCGGCCCCCGGGCCGGCCGGCATCAGAGGCCCTTGCGGGCCTCCTCGGTCGCCTGCTGCATGGACGTGAGCTGGGCCACCGCCTCCTCGACCGTCCGCGTCTTGAGCCCGCAGTCCGGGTCGATCCACACCTGCTCAGGCTTGAGGACTTCCAGCGCTTTCGCGATCCGGCGCTTGATGACGTCCGGCCCGTCCACCTTGTGCGAGTGCACGTCGTAGACCCCGAAGGAGATGTCCTTCGTGAACTTGTGCTTGCTGAACATCTTGAGGAGGTCCAGCTCGGAGTTGGAGAGCTCCAGGTCGAAGTTCTCGACCGGCATCTCCAGCATCCGCGGGTAGATGAACTCGAACGCGCCGTAGCACACGTGGGTCAGGAAGTAGGCCGGCAGCCCCTTCGTCACCACGGCCATCGCGTCGATCGCCACCTGCAGCTCCTCGGGGCGCACCGACAGCGCGGGCTCGTCGATCTGGATCACCTTGCACCCGGCCTTGATGAGCGCCTCGACTTCCTTGCGCAGCTCGCGGGCGATGGCCATCGCCACCGCGCGGCGGTTCGGATAGTGCTCGTTGAACGACCAGTCCATGATCGTGTACGGGCCGGTGAGCATCCCCTTGACGGGTTTGGCGGTCAGCGACTGGGCGTAGGTCCACCAGTCCACCGTGATCGGCCCGGGCCAGCGGACCTCGCCGGTGACGATCGGCTTGTGGTAGTACCGGTTGCCGTAGGAACGGACCAGGCCGCCCTCCCGGAACCCCTTGAAGTGCTCGGCGAAGTACGCGACCATGTCGCCGCGGTACTGCTCGCCGTCGACCAGGATGTCCAGGCCGATCTCCTCCTGCTTCTTCATCCAGAACGCCGTGGCCTCGCGGGCCTTCTCATCGAGCTGCTTCTGCGTGATCTCCCCGCG
This sequence comes from uncultured bacterium, assembly GCA_964400385.1. Lineage (GTDB taxonomy): Bacteria > Oederibacteriota > CAKKQC01 > CAKKQC01 > CAKKQC01 > CAYNUZ01. The sequence continues at coordinate 5,057 of CAYNUZ010000136.1, forward strand.
GCGCGCCTGGGCCCGGGCGGCCAGGAGCTCCGGCGGCTTGGGGAAGCTGCCGACGGTGGTCGTGGGCAGGAGCGGGACGTCGATGCCGACCTCTTCGAGCTTCTTGCGGAACATGGTTATTTCCTCCCCCGGCCGGTTTTCCGTGCGGCCTTCTTCGGACGGGGCTTCGGCTTGGCCGCCGCGCGGCGCTTCGTCGATCCACCCTTCTTGCCCAGCACCAGGTCGCGGGCCTTGGCCAGCACGACCAGCTTCTCGAACGCGCGGGTCCGCGGCAGGTACTCCAGCCCGTTCGACGGGATGAGCCCCGCGACCTCGCCCTTCACCTTCTTGAGCAGGGCCGCCGCCTGCGCCGCCACCCGGGACGGCGACTCCAGGCGGGTGTTGCGCGCGTCCACCAGCCCCAGGCCCAGCGCCAGCCGGCTGCCCGAGGAGGTGACCGCATCCGCGATGGCGCGGCTGTACGTGAAGTCCAGCGCCAGCCCGTCCACGGGCAGCTTCTGGAGCTTGTCGTAGATGGCCGCCGCGTCCCCGAACGTGACCGCGAGCCAGATCCGCAGCGAGCCCTTGCGCGCCGCGAGCACCTCGAGGGCGTCGGCCACCCGGCCCAGCGCCTTGGGCTCCCGCAGCAGGTACGACTCCTCGATCACGATCGCGTCGGCGCCGGCCTTCGCCAGCCGCTCGACTTCCTCCGCGAGCACCGGAACCAGCGCGTCCATGAGCTTGTCCGGGTTCGCGTACGGTCCGCCCTTGATGATGGACAGGCGGCTGAGCGTGAGGGGCCCCGGGAGCGTCGTGAGGACCGGCCGGGCGCTGACCGCGCGCGCCCACTTGAGGTCGTCGGCGAGGATCGCGCCCTTGTCCTCGACGCGGCCGGTGACCTGCGGCTGGCGGAAGTACGTGTTGGTGTCGTAGTACCGCAGCAGGCCGTTGATGGACACGCCCTTGAGCTTGCCCATGACGTGCGAGACCGAGTCGTACCACGTGATCTGGCCGTCGGAGACGACGTCCAGGCCGGCCTTCGCCTGCTCGGCCAGGACCTCGCGGATCACCGACTGCTGGATGCGCGTCAATTCCTTGCCCGCGATGTCCCCGCGCTGGGCTGCCTCGTAGGCGTTGCGCAGCTTCTGCTGGTCGCGGGTATCGCCGATGCGGGGGTAGCTCCCGCCGTTCGCCGCCACGATATTCATTGAAGGGCTCCTTCTTGGTGCGTTGGGTTGTGGATCAAAACGTTGTACCGATTCGAGGCGGCCATTATAGCGAAGTGCCTGCGCGCACGTCCTTCATTTCCCTCTCCCCCGCTGCGGGGGAGAGGGAGCCCGGAGGGTGAGGGATCAGGGGACGAGCACCAGCCTCCCCCATGTCTTGGGCTTCTCGGTGGTCCAATCCCCCTGATGTGCGCTCCAGCAGGTTTCGCGGACACGGTCCTCGTCCTCCACGAGCAGGTTGAACCGGAGGGTCTGCCAGGGCGTCAGCGGCCCGGCCTGCAGCAACCGCGCCGGAATCCAGAAGTCGAGGCGGTACCCGCCGGGCCGGCGGGCCTGCGTGACGCGCGCTCCCCCCGCCGGTCCGAACGCCTTCTGGTGGTTCCGCAGGACCGAGACGTACGGCCGGCCGCGGCCGGCGCCGTCCGGGATCGCGGCCACCTTCACCGATGCCGCGTCCAGCGCCTCGGGCGCGCCGTCGCCCGCCCGCACCAGGACTTCCGCCGCGTCGGTCGTCCAGAACCACTCGATCGAAGCCTTGAACTTCCGCACGTCCACGGTCCGGACCGGGTCCGCCGCGTCCACCGCGACCCACAGGCCGTCCCGGTGCCAGCCCA
>CAYNUZ010000137.1:0-6847 GCA_964400385.1 uncultured bacterium
AGGCCGCGGCGGGCGCCGCGGCCTTCTTGAGCAGCGTCCTCACCGAGGGGGCCGTGGAGGCGACGCGCGCCTGCCAGGTCTTGACCCGGTCAAGGTCGATCTTGAGGGCTTCCCCCTTGTCCAGGGGGTCGTAGTGTCCGAGCGATTCCAGGTAGAACCCCGCCGCGGCACTGCGGCGCGATTCCTGGACGACGATCCGGTACAGCGGCCGGCCCTTCTTGCCGAACCGCATCAGACGAATGGTCACCATCGTTGCGTGCTTCCTTTCGCGATCGGCCATGCGTGGCCAGTGAGTGGTCCCTGGGCCGGGCCCGGGACATGCAGCCGGGGAGTCATCCCGTTATCGCGTGTGCTGCCCATCCAGAATACCATCGCCGCCGCGCGGGCCGCCACGAAGACCCGGCGCCCTGCGCACCATCCTTGTGGGCGCCGCAGAATGTTGTTATCCTCGTATCGCTGAACCACTACCGGCGGGACAGCCCGCCCCGTGCCCGGCACGGGATGGCCAAGCGCCAGCCGGCCAACCGCCCGCATCGGGCAAGCGAGGGATCGATGGCAGAGATCCAGATTCGGAAGGCCACGGACGGCGACCTCCCCTCCATCACGGCCCTGTGGTTCGAGATGATGAACTACCATCTCGCGCGCGACCGCCGGTTCGCCATCTCCTACGACGCGTCCACCGTCTTCACCACGTGGATCCGCGGCCTCATGCAGGATTCGGAGAGCGCCTATATCGCCGTGGCGGAGGAGAAGGGGTCGGTGCAGGGCTACATCCTGGGGCAGATCGAGGAATTGCCGCCCGTCTACACCGTCCACAAGGTCGGGATCATCCGGGACGTCTGCGTGATCCAGGGTGCGCGGCACAGCGGCCTGGGCACGCAGATGTTCCAGCACTCCATGGGCTGGTTCAAGAACCGGGGCGTCGGCTCGATCCAGGTGCGCATCCCGGTCGAGAACAAGGTCGCCCACAAGTTCTGGGAGACCCAGGGCTTCACCCCCATCACCACGATCCTGCGCATGGAGGTCGGGGGCACCGGAGCCTGACGCCCGCCCTCCCCCGGCGGGGGAGGGCGGGCCGGCCGGTCAGGACTTCTGCTTGACCAGGTCCATCCCGCAGGCCGGGCACTTGCCCGCCTTGTCGGACTTGCTGCAGCCCATCGGGCAGACCCAGACCTCGGCGGTCGCCGCCGCGGCGGCCGCCTTCTTGATCGTCCGCGGCGCCGACGTGTCGGCGACGATGCCCGACGCCTCCAGCACCCGCAGCCCGCCGCGCTCGCTGATCTTGCCCGAGACCTTCACCCGGGTGGCGATGAATGCCGCCACCATCTTCTTGAGGTCGCCGTGCTCCGCCGCCACCAGGAGCAGGAGCTGGTCCTCGTCGGTCAACAGCCCGACCGGCCCGCCCCCGTTGATGCACGCCGTCGCGCACGCCTTGTGCTTGGGCCCGGCGCCGCCTTCCCGGCCCATGGACGAGTAGCACATGATGTCGACGATCTCGCCCGACACCTCCACCGCCTTCGACCTGGCCGTCGCGGCCGCATGGTCGTGCTCCGCCGCCCAACCCGCCCCGGCCATCACGGCCGCCACCGCCACGCCCGCCAACCACCGTCCCGTCCTGTTCATGGTGCGCTCCTCCTTGCTGGTGTGAATCATGCCCATCCCGTCAAACCCTCCCGCGGCCGCCCCCGGTTCCGCGCCGCCCGGGTCCCGGGCGGCCCTCCGCCAGGGGGAACGCCAGGGAGGCGGCGATCGTGCCGGCCAGGATCACGACGACCCCCCCCAGCGAGACCAGGATGGAGGCGTGGACCCAGGGCTCGGCCAGCATCTTGATCCCGATGAACCCGAGCACCAGCGCCAGGCCCTGGCGCAGGAACCGGAAGAGGTGCAGCACGTCGGCCAGCAGGAAGAAGATGCTCCGCAGCCCCATCACCGCGAACATGTTCGAGGAGAAGACGATGAACGGGTCGCGGGTCACCGCGAAGATCGCCGGGATCGAGTCCGTGGCGAACACCACGTCCGTCGTGCAGACCACGAGGAGCACGATCATCAGCGGGGTCATCGCCCGGCGCCCCCCCGCCGGCACGAAGAACCGCCCTCCCGCGAACCGGGGGACGACCGGGTAGAGCCGGCGCGCGGCCCGGACCACCAGGTTCCGGTCCGGGTCCACCCGGGTCTCCTCCTCCACGAACAGCTTGACGGCGGTCACCACCAGGAGCACCCCGAACAGCTGCAGCGTCCAGGCGAACCACCCGAGCAGGGCCACCCCGCAGCCGATCATGAGGCCCCGCAGCAGGACCGCGCCGACGATGCCCCACGTCAGCACCACGCGGTACAGGCGGGCCGGGACGGCGAAGTACCGGAAGATCACGAGGAAGATGAACAGGTTGTCGAGGGAGAGCGACTCCTCGATGAGGTACCCGGTCAGGAACTCCAGCCCCCGCACCGGGCCCCGGCAGGCCCAGACGACGGCGTTGAACCCGAGCGCCAGCCCCACCCACACCGCCGTCCACGCCGCCGCCTCGCGCAGCCCCAGGCGCCGCGTGGAGCGCTGGAAGATCAGCAGGTCCACCGCCATCATCCCGAAGACCACGCCGAAAAAGGCGGCCCACAGCCACAGCGGAGTCGGGGTGACGAGGTCCACGGCCGGCATTACAGCACAGCCCGTCGCGGGCGCGCCGCCGCCAACCCGCGCCGCTTCCAGAACAGGTAGACCGCCGGATAGACCGCCAGCTCCAGGGCAAATGACGAAAACAGGCCCCCCACCATCGGGGCCGCGATCCGCTTCATGACGTCCGCCCCCGCCCCCGTCCCGAACATCACGGGCAACAGGCCGGTGAACGCGCACGCCACGGTCATGACCTTGGGCCGCACCCGCTTGACCGCCCCGTGCACGATCGCGGCCTTGAGGTCCTTGAGGTTCCGCATCCTCCCTTCCCGGACCGCCTGGTCATGCGCCAGCTCGAGATACAGCAGCATGAAGATCCCCGTTTCCGCGTCCAGGCCGGCCAGCGCGATGATCCCGACCCAGACCGCGATGGACAGGTTGTACCCGAGCAGCCAGAGCAGCCAGACCGCGCCGATCACCGAGAAGGGGACGGCGAGCAGGATGATCGCGCTGCGCACGAGCGAGCGCGTGTTGAGGTAGATCAGCCCGCAGACGATCAGGAGCGTCAGGGGGATGACCACGAACAGCCGGCGGCGGACCCGCTCCATGTTCTCGTACTGGCCGCTCCAGCGCAGCGTGTACCCCGCGGGGAGCGTGACCCGGGACGCGACCAGCGCCTTGGCCTCGGCCACGTACCCGCCGATGTCCCGGCCCTCGACGTCCACGTACACGTACCCGGCGAGCTGGCCGTCCTCGTTGCGGATCATCCCCGGCCCCTCCAGCCGCCGGACGTTCGCGACCTCGCCCAGGGCCACCTCGGCCCCGCCGGCCGAGGTCAGCAGCACCCGCCGGATCTGGTCCACATCCTGCCGGAAGGCCCGGCTGTACCGGACGTTCACCGGGTACCGCTCCAGCCCGGAGAGCATCGTCGTGACGTTGTCGCCGCCCAGGGCGGCGCCCAGCGTCATCTGCGCGTCGGCGATCGAGATCCCGTACCGCGCCAGCGCGTCCCGGTCCCAGACGACGTCCAGGAAGTACCCGCCCGCGGCGCGCTCCGAGTAGATGTTCCGGGTCCCGCGCACGTTGCGCAGCAGGGATTCCAGCCGGATCCCGATGTCCTGGATGACGGTGAGGTCCGCGCCGAGCACCTTGATCCCGATCGGGGTCCGCACGCCCGTCGAGAGCATGTCGATCCGGTTCTTGATCGGCATCGTCCAGATGTTGGGGATGCCCGCGAACCGGAGCTCCTGGTTCATCGCGTTCACCAGCTCCTCCGTGGTCGGGCGGTCGTCCCAGATCCACCGCACCAGCGGCTTCAGGAATCCCGGCAGCCATCCCGAATACCACCGCGGCTTCTCCGGCCACCGGTCCCGGGGCTTGAGCAGGATCGTGGTCTCCACCATCGAGAACGGGGCGATGTCGGTGGGCGAATCCGCCCGCCCCGCCTTCCCGAAGACCCGCTCCACCTGGGGAAAGGCGTGCAGCAGCGCATCCTGCCGCTGGAGGATCCGCGCCGCCTCGGTGACCGACATCCCCGGCAGGGCGGTGGGCATGTACAGGAGGCTGCCCTCGTCGAGGTTGGGCATGAACTCGGACCCCAGCCTGAAATAGACGGGCACGGAGGCCAGGAGCAGGACCACCGCCGCGGCCACCGTCCGGCCGGGATGGGCCAGGACCCGGTCCACGACCGGATGGTAGAGGCGGAAGAGGGTCCGGCTGACCGGGTTGTCCTCCTCCCGCTGCAGCGTCCCGACCGCCACCGCGTTGGCCACCGCCGTCAGCCGCCGCGAACGGAACCGGAACGGCTCGAGCCGGATCAGGAGCAGCCGCAGCGCGGGGTCCAGCGTGACCGCCAGAACCGCCGCCACGAGCATGGACAGGTTCTTCGTGTACGCGAGCGGCTTGAACAGCCGCCCCTCCTGGTCCACCAGGGTGAAGACCGGGAGGAAGGCGACCGCGATGACCAGGAGGGAGAAGAAGCTGGGCCGCCCCACCTCCTGGATCGCCCGGACCAGGACCGGCCGGTACGGGCCGCGGCGGCCGCCGGCATCCCAGAGCTCCAGGTGCTTGTGGCTGTTCTCCACCACCACGATCGAGGCGTCCACCATCGCCCCGATGGCCACCGCGATCCCGGCCAGCGACATGATGTTGGCCGAGACGCCCATGTACAGCATGGGAATGAAGGCCAGCAGGACCGCGATGGGCAGCGTGGCGATGGGGATGAGGGCGCTGGGGATGTGCCAGAGGAAGAGCAGGATGACCAGGCTGACCACGATCATTTCAAGGATGAGTTCGTGCGTCACCGTGTGGATCGCCCGGTGGATCAGCTCCGACCGGTCGTACACCGGGACCAGCTCGACCCCCGGGGGCAGGGTGGGCCGGACCTCGTCGAGGCGCTGCTTGACCGCCGCGATGACCGTGGGGGCGTTTTCGCCGTACCGCATCACCACGATGCCGCCGACGGTTTCCCCCTCGCCGTCGAGCTCCGCGACGCCCCGGCGGATGTCCGGGCCCCAGGCCACCTTCGCGACATCCCGGACCCGGATCGGGGTCCCGGTCTTCTCGTCCGTCTTGACCGCGATCTTCTCGAAGTCGGCGAGGGTGCGCGCGTAGCCGCGGCCGCGGACCATGAACTCGGCCCCCGCGAACTCCACGAGCCGGGCGCCCATCTCCTCGTTGCCGCCACGCACCGCGTTGGCCAGCGCCAGGATGGAGACCCCGTACCCCTGCAGCCGGACGGGGTCCGCGGTCACCTGCACCTGCCGCACGAACCCGCCGACCGACGCCACCTCGGCCACGCCCGGGACCGACTGGAGCTGGTACCGCAGGTTCCAGTCCTGGAGCGACCGCAACTCGCCGAGGTCGTGCCGGTGGCTGCGGTCCACCAGCGCGTACTGGAACACCCACCCCACGCTGGTGGCATCCGGCCCCAGCTCGGTCTGGACGCCGGGGGGCAGCCGGCCCTGGATCTTGGACATGTATTCGAGCACCCGGCTGCGCGCCCAGTACAGGTCCGTGCCCTCCTCGAAGATGACGTAGACGTAGGAGAACCCGAAATCCGAGAACCCGCGGATGGACTTCACCTTGGGCGCACCCAGCAGCGCCCGGATGATGGGGTAGGTGACCTGGTCCTCGAGGATGTCCGGGCTGCGGTCCCAGCGCGAGTAGACGATGACCTGGGTGTCCGAAAGGTCGGGGATCGCGTCCACCGGGATGTGGACGACGCTCCACCACCCCCATCCGCAGAGCACCGCCACCGTGGTGATGGTCAGCCACCGGTTGGTCGCGCACCAGCCAATGACCCGCTCGATCGCCCCCGCGGGGCGGGACGTCGCCGGGGGCTCCGGCCCCGCCTTTCGGCGGGACGTCGCCAGGGGCTCCGGCATCAGAACTGGTCCAGGGCGGCCCGGAACCGCGACTCGCTGTCGATCAGGAAGTTCGCGGCGGACACCACCTCGTCGCCCTCGCGGAGGCCCTTGCGCACCTCCACCAGCTCGTCGCCTTCGCGGCCCAGCGTCACCTTCCGGGGTTCAAACCGGCCCTCCGGCAGCGCGACGAAGACCACCTGCTGGTCCCCGGTGTTCAGGACGGCGTCCGCCGGGATCGCCAGGCGTTCCCCCAGCTCCCGGGTGACCCGCACCTCGCAGAAGATCCCCGCGCGGAGCCACGCATCCTTCTCCTTCGTCTGCAGGGTCACCGCGAAGCTGCGGGTCAGCGTATCCAGCCCGTCATCCACCTGCCGCACGTCGGCCGGGACCTCCTGCCCTTCGGGCCCCACGGCCACCGCGCTCATCCCGGGCGCGACATGACCGGCGTCGATCTCGAGCAGCTGCGCCAGGATCACCCCGCTGTCGTTGGAGACCCGGCCGGGCAGCCGGACCGTCCGGCTCAGTCGCCGCGACACCACCCGCACGGTCTTGACCCCGATGAGCTGGCGCCGGTGCGCCGAAAGCGAAAACCCCGACTTGCCGGGCACGTCGGACCCGCCGCCCTTTCCGCCGGCTTCGTCCGCGTACACGGGGACATAGTCCATGCCCATTTCGTCCTTCTTCGGCGTGGCCGAAAAGACGTTCGGCTGCATGGGGTGCCGGTACTTCAGGATGGTCCGGCCGCCGGAGGACGCATCCATTTTTTCCAGGTGCATGTGGCAGATCGGGCAGTCCCCGGGCCGGTCCCGGACGATCTGCGGATGCATCGGGCACTGGTAGCGGACCGGCGCCGCCGGGTCTGGCTGCTGTTGAG
>CAYNUZ010000138.1:0-6757 GCA_964400385.1 uncultured bacterium
GGAGGCGACGCGCCGCCGGCCGGGGGCCGGGCCGACGTGGCGGGGCTGGTGGCCGTGACGGTGCGGCCCAAACGGGGCGCGGGCTGGGACGAGCTGCGGGCGGCCCTGCCTCCCGACAGCACCCTCACGATCGTCCTGGACCCCTGACGCGGGCCGCTTTGGGTTTGCCCCGGTTCTTGCTACCGTAGGGGCCGGCGGGGAGCGCGGTCCCCGGCAATCCTTTTCCGGCGGAGGAACGGCATGATGAAATCCCTCAGGATCCTGGCGGCCATGGCGGTGGTGGCGCTCGCGGCGGGCTGCATGTCCTCGGGGGTCAAGGTGGTCAAGGGCGGGACCGCGTCCCGCCCCGACGGCTGCTCGCTCGACGACTTCGACGATCCCGCCAAGGTGGACCACCCGTACGAGATCCTCTGCGAGATCGACACGCGGGCGTTCCTCTCCTTCCTCTTCATCAGCTCGGTGGCTGACGCCGTCCTGCGGGTGAAGCACCAGGCGTGCGGGTGCGGCGCCGACGCGGTCATCATGGTCGCGTCGGGGAACGTGAACGGCACCCCGTACGCGAAGGGGACGGCCATCCGGTATACCGGCCCGCGGTCCGCGCAGGCCGCCGCCGCAGCGCGGGGCCCGGCCCCGGTGGTCCGGCCCGCCGGTCCCGTCGTCAACCATACGATGGGCGTGATCGCCGTCTCGGAGCTCGGCGCCGAGGGCGTCTCGGCGAGCGACTCCGCGGTCATCGCCGAGCTGCTCCGCAACCGGCTGGTGAACCAGGGCGGAATCTCGGTGGTGGAGAAGAAGAACATGGACAAGATCATGGGCGAGCAGGCCTTCCAGCAGACCGGGTGCACCAACCAGGAGTGCGCGGTCAAGCTGGGCAAGCTCCTGAACGTCCAGGGCATCGTCGTGGGGAGCTTCGGCAAGCTGCTGGGCCGGTACATCGTGAGCGTCCGGCTGGTGGACGTGGAGTCGGGCAAGGTGATCTACGCGGACGAGGCCAAGGGCGACACGGTGGACCGGATCGACGACGAGCTGACCGTCATGGCGGCCCGGTTCGTCGCGCACATCCCCTGAGGCGCGGATGGCCGTCCGGCTCCGCCTGATCCAGCGCTACGACATCACGCGCGAGAAGGAGTTCCTCGACCTGGAGCGGCAGTTCATGGAGCTGGAGCGGCGCCGGCCGGATTTTCCGAAGGGGATCCGCCTCAAGCCGCTCGCGGCGGGGGAGCCCACGAACACGATGATCTGGGAGGGGACGTTTCCGACGCTCGAGGCGGCCCGCAGGGTCCTCGACTTCTTTTCCGGGGATGCCGAGCACGAAGCGCTGTTTGCGAAGCAGCTCCCGCTGTTCGTGGAGCAGCGGATCGAGTTCCTGGAAACGTTGTTCGAGTAGGCCGCCGGCCGGCCGGCGGGATCAGAGGATCAGGTGGATGTGGTCGAGGCTCCGCTTGTCGAGGCGGGACATGGAGGGGAGCTCGAACCGGTTGCCGTTCACGTCCGTGATCAGCAGCCGGTCGTCGTCCAGCCAGCGGACGTGCTCGGAGGTGCCCCGGATCACGAACTGGCGCAGCCCCTTCTCGGTCATGACCTCCCAGAACGACGCGCCGAACTGGTGCGAGATGTCGTGGATCTTGAGGATCCGGGTGGTCAGGTCCCCCTTCACCCGGTGCGCCTCGAGCAGGGCGCGGGACGCGGGCTTGAGGGCCGCGAGGTTGACGAGCAGCGCCACCTCGCCCTTCTCCCCGAGGACGGAGGCGAAGTCCTCCGGCCGGTAGAGCGGCCGGCCGAGCTTGATCCGGACCTTCCGGAACGTGCGGGTGCCGCTCTTCACGTCGAGCGTGCCGTCCGCGTTCTCGGACAGGCGCACGCCCGCCGCGTCGAGCGACACGGGGGAGCCGGAGCGGGAGCGGACCGCCTTGGGTGCCATCACTCGGCGATCGAGAGGTTCCGCTTGGCCTTGCGCCAGGCTTCCTCCTGCGCGCGCACCAGCCGGTAGTACTGGCCCCGCTTCGCCATGAGGGCCATGTGGGAGCCCCGCTCGGTCAGCTTGCCCTCCTCCATGACGAAGATGCGGTCCGCGTTGCGCAGCGTGGACAGCCGGTGCGCCGCCACCAGCGTGGTGCGGTTGGCCACCAGCCGGTCCAGCGCCTGCTGGATCTTGGACTCCGTCTCGGAGTCCACCGAGGAGGTGGCCTCGTCGAGGATCAGCAGGCGGGGATCGTGCAGGATCGCGCGGGCGATGGACATCCGCTGCTTCTCGCCGCCGGAGAGCCGGTTCCCGCGTTCGCCGATCTTGGCGTCATAGGCGTCCGGCTTGTTGATGATGAACTCGTGCGCATTGGCAGCGCGTGCGGCCCCGATGATGTCGTCAAAGGACGCCTCGGGCTTGCTGTACCCGATGTTGTCGAAGATCGAGGAGCTGAACAGGAACGGCTCCTGCAGGACCAGCCCGATCCCGCGGCGCAGGTCCGCCAGCCGGATCTTTTCCAGCGGGATGTCGTCGATCAGGATCTCGCCCTCGTCCGGCTGGTAGAAGCGGCAGAGCAGGGACAGCATCGTGGACTTGCCCGAGCCGGACTTGCCGACCAGCCCGATCATCTCGCCGGGCTGGATGACGAAGCTGACGTCCTTGAGCGCGGGCCGGCCCTTCTCGTAGGAGAAGGTGACGTTCTTGAACTCGATCTTCCCCTTCATCCGCGGCAGCGGCACCGCGTCGGCCGGCTCGTACGACTCCGGGGCCGTGTCGATCGTCTCGAAGATCCGCTCCGCGCCCGCGAACGCGCGCGTCATCCAGTTGTTCACCTGGCTCAGCCACTGGAGCGGGCCGTAGAACAGCCAGAGGTACTGGATGTATGCGGTCAGCTTCCCGAGGGTCCAGTCGCCCGCGATGATGTTCTTCCCGCCGACGTACCAGACGATGAGGGCGCCGGACGTGACGAAGAACGACATGCCGGGGTTGAACATGGACCAGAACTTGTCGAGCGCGAACTGCGAGAAGAACATCCGCTCGTTCTGCCGGTCGAACCGCGTGACCTCGCGGGATTCCTGCGAGAAGGCCTTGACCACGCGCACGCCCGAGACCGACTCGTGGAGCCGGGTATTGAGGAGCGCGTACTGGTTCCACGACTTGTGCGAGAGGCCGCGGACGTACTTCCAGAAGAGGAACTGGCCCAGGAACATGACCGGCACCGGGATCATGATCAGCATCGTGAGCAGGAACGAGTTCGAGAACAGGATCCCCAGGATGCCGATGAGCATGATGCCGTTCTGCGCGAGGTACGGGAAGCCCTCGATCAGGAACCCCTGGATCCGCTCGGAGTCGCTCATGACCCGGGACATGATCTGGCCGACGTGGCGGCGGTCGAAGAACCGCATGCCCAGCTTCTCGACCGCGCGGAAGACCTGGGACCGGATGTCCGTCCCGACCTTGCCGCCCAGCCACGCGAGCTGCCGGCCGTTGTAGATCTGGATCAGGGTGCCCAGCACGTTGATCGTCAGCAGGGTGAGGACCATCTGGACGAGCAGCCCGACGTCCCGCCCGGGCAGCGCCCGGTCGATGATGATCCGGGAGACCTGCGGGGGGATGAGCTGGAGCACCGTGCCGCCCGCGGTCAGCAGCACCGTGAAGACGGTGTACCAGGTGTACGGCTTGAGGTACTGCACGATCCGCGCGATGGCCTGGAAGTACTTGATGCAGAACGGGCACCGCTCGTTCGGGTCGGGCAGCAGCCGGCCGCAGTTCGCGCACCGGTCGGGCTTGAGGTCCGTGGAAAGTTCCAGCGGCTTCGCCTTGGCGAGCTGGGTGATCCCCTTGGCGGCCTCGGCGAACCGGGCCGACATCGAGTTCGAGTAGTGGATGAGGGGCGTCACGGCCTTGGCCTTCGAGCGGGCGACGAGCTGGCCCCCCCCGACCACGGGGACGACGTCGGCCGATTCGACCTGCTTGAGCAGGACGCTCAGGAGGCGCGGCGACCCCTCGTGCCCGTTGAGGTTGCCCGCCGGGTGCGGGTACACCACGACCCGCCGGTTCGTGACGACGAGCCAGCGCGACCCGAACCGGAGCGACTCATCCAGGTCGGACGCGAGGTGGAACTCGATTTTCTCGTCCTTGCCCAGCAGCCCCGCGAGGTGCGCCTCGAGGGCATGCGGCAGGGGCTGTTGTGTCAACATGCGTCCCTCTTCCGGAGTGGTTGCGGACCAGGTTTCGGCGGCCAGATGACGTGCCCTGCACAAGACATACCGGTTCCCCGGGGGCTGTCGGGCGAATGCAGTATGGTAGCCCCCGCCGGGGCGGCCCGTCAAGGGGATTGGCGCGGGCGGGGCCGGCCCTGCTATCGTGGAACCTTCAACGTCTGGCGGATCCAACAGGGAGGGACCGGCATGAGCCACAGCATGAAGGCGTCGCTCGCGGAGTTCATCGGGATGTTCTTCTTCGTGTTTATCGGCGCGGGGGCCATCTGCACCGATGCGGTGACGCACGGGCAGGTGGGCCTGGTCGGGATCGCGCTCGCCCACGGGCTCATGATGGCCGTCAATATCGCCGCCCTGGGCCACATCTCGGGCGGCCACTTCAATCCGGCCGTGACGATCGCCCTGGCCACCGTCGGCAAGGTCTCGTTGCGCGATGCCGCCTCCTACGTGGTCGCCCAGCTCCTCGGCGCGGGCCTGGCCGGGTTCGTCCTGAAGGGCATCTTCCCGGCGCTGGCCACCGCGGCGCCGTACCTCGGGGCCACGCTGCCCGGGAACGGGATCGATCCGCAGGCCTGCCTGTGGATTGAGGGGATCCTGACCTTCGCGCTGCTGACCGCCATCTACGGGACCGCGGTGGCCGCCGGCGGGTCGCGCGCGATCGTGCCGCTCGCCGTGGGGCTCACGATCGCGGTGGATATCCTGGCCGGGGGCCCGCTCACGGGCGCGTCCATGAACCCGGCGCGCACCATGGGCCCGGTCTTCGCCACCGGCAACACGGACCTGCTGTGGATCTACTGGGTCGGCCCGGTGGGCGGCGCGGTCGCGGCGGTGTGGATCTACGAATCGCTGCTCGCGCCCGCGGTGGCGGCCGCACGGGGCAAGCGCCGCAGCTAAGCGGCCACCCCGGCCTCCGCAGGGCCCCTCCGCCCCGGCGCGGGGGGGCCCATCATTTATTTATTGCATAATGGAATAAGCATGCCACCCCTGGGCGGGCCCGACGTCGTCATGTCCAAGCGCATCCGGCGGCTGCCGGAATACCTCTTCGCGCGCACCAACGCGCTCAAGGCGCAGGCGCGGGCGCGGGGCGTGGATGTCATTGATTTCGGGATGGGGAATCCCGACCGGCCGCCGGCCCCGGTCATCATCGACAAGCTCTGCGAGGCGGCCCACGATCCCAAGGCGCACCGCTACTCGACCTCCCGGGGAATCCCGCACCTGCGCCGGGAGCTGGTCCGGATGTACCTGGAGCGGTGGGGCGTGGTCCTCGACCCCGACAAGGAGGCCATCGTCACCATCGGGTCCAAGGAGGGGCTGACCCACCTGGCGTTCGCGATCCTCGACGAGGGCGACACGGTGGTCGTGCCCACGCCCACGTATCCCATCCATACCTATTCCGTGCTGCTGGCCGGCGGCAACCTGGTCACCATCCCGCTGGGGAACCCGGCGGACCTGCTGGACCGGCTGGCGGCGACCATCCCGACGCTCGTGCCCAAGCCCAAGGTGCTGCTGCTCTCCTTCCCCCACAACCCGACCTCCGCCACGGTGGAGGCCGGGTTCTTCGAGAAGGTCGTCCCGTTCGCGCGGGAGCACGGGCTGCTCGTGATCCACGACCTGGCGTATGCGGACATCGTCTTCGACGGGTACCAGGCGCCCAGCTTCCTCCAGGTCCCCGGGGCCAAGGAGGTCGGGGTCGAGTTCTTCAGCATGACCAAGTCGTTCAACATGGCCGGCTGGCGGGTCGGGTTCATGGTGGGCAACGCCACCGTGGTGGCCGCGCTCACCAAGCTCAAGAGCTACCTCGACTACGGGATCTTCACGCCCATCCAGGTGGCGTCCATCACGGCGCTGCGCGAGGGCGCCGCGCTCTCGGACCCGATCGCGGCGGAGTACAAGGCGCGGATGGAGATCATGCACGACGGCCTCGTGAAGCTCGGGTTCACGGTCGAGCGGCCCCGCGCGACCATGTACCTCTGGGCGCGCCTCCCGGAGGCCTTCCAGCCGATGGGCTCGATGGCCTTCGCGGAGAAGCTGCTCGAGGAGGCCGCGGTCGCGGTGTCGCCCGGCGTCGGGTTCGGGCCCGAGGGCGAGGGGTACGTCCGGTTCGCGCTGGTGGAGAACGAGGAGCGCATCCGGCAGGCCTTGCGCAACATGCGCAAGCTGATTCCCCACAAGCCGTAACCCGCGCACGCCGTGCTGCAATACCTCCACGTGGGGAAATCGTACGGCGCCCGCCGGGTCCTCGCGCGCTTCAGCCTCGAGGTCGCGTCCGGGGAGGCGGTGTGCCTGGCCGGGGCTCCCGGCGCGGGCAAGAGCCTGCTCGTCCGCATGGCGCTCGGCGAGGTCGCGCCCACCACCGGGACCGTCCACGTCAACGGGCTGAACCCGTTCCGGCTCACGTTCGGGGCGCGCCAGCGGCTCCGCCGCGGCCTCTCGGCGGTGCAGGACGCCGAGCCGCCGCTCGACATGCCCGTGGAGTCCTGGATCGCGCTCGGGCTCTGGTGCTCCGGCCGGGCGTGGCGGGACAGTCTGGAGGCCGCGCAACTGACCGCCCACGGACTGACGACGATAGCAT
>CAYNUZ010000139.1:0-6748 GCA_964400385.1 uncultured bacterium
CCACCCGCCATCCGGCCGGCCGCGCCGTCCGCACTCCCCGTCCCTGCATGTCCCGCTCCGTCATCGAGTCCCTCCCCCCGTGGCGTCGCCGGCCCCCGAACCGCCCTGTGCCGGGCGGGCGGTGCGTAGGGCTTTCCGGTTCATCAATTCAAGATTCCGGATCGTATATTCGACCTTGTCCGCGCCCTGCCGCAGCGTGACGCGGAACTCACCCGGCAGGTCCCCGGGCTCGATGACACCGGCGATCCCCGGCACGGACTTCCGGTCCGGGCCCAGCAGGGCGCCATTCACCAGAATATAGGAGTATGTCGGCCCGTGCAATTCGTTGAAGACGGCCACCTTGCTGCGGCCCACGATCACCGAGGAAAGGCGCAGGGAGGCGATCCGGACCTTCCAGTCCGCCGGCGCCTCGGCCGTCTTGAGGGGCACCATGGGGCGGAAGGGGTCGGGATGGGCGTTGTCGCTGTACGGGACGGCCCGGACCTCCCACTTGTGCCCCTTGATGGAGTCCTTGGCGTCGGCCCGGACCCGGCCGGCGGCCAGGGCCAGGACCAGGGCGGCGGCCACGGCCGCGGCGCGCCTCACGGCTTGGTCCCCGTCGCGAGGTCGGTGTAGGTCACCAGCTTCATCGTCGCGACCACCGTGTTGTGGAGCGCGTTGTCCGGCGCGGCGGTCAGCGAGAGGTCGTCCACGTTGTAGACGATGTCCTCGCCGCTCAGCCGCGACAGGAAGGCGCCGAGCCGGTGGTAGTCCGCCACCAGCGTCAGCCCGGAGATGTTCTTCTTGAACCCCTCGAACTCCGACTTGTTGGTGGCCGACTTCTCCGAGGTGAAGGCGCCCAGCTCCACGTTGCCCTCGAGGCACATCTTGATCAACCGCTCCACCTGGACGGTGAACTGCGCGTCGGACGGGAGGCGGCGGGTGGTGTACTGCATCCCGGTCTGGACGCGCGCGAGCCGCTGCGTGTACTCCTCCCACTGCGCCTTGAGGCGGCGCGCCTTCTCGAGGTTGTCCTGCTTCTCCTTCAGCGTCGCCTGGAGCTGGACGATGTCCTTGTTGAGGGGCGTCAGGAGGAAGTTCCAGTACCCGTAGACGCCCGCCGCGATCCCCAGGATGCCGCCCACCAGGTACTGCTGCTGCTCCTTGGTGAGCTTCAGGTTCTTCAGCCGGTTGAGGTCGAGCGCCATGGCCGCCATCGCGTCAGGTCTTGAACCGCACGGTGAAGTTGAAGTTCAGGATCTGCTGCCCCCCCGCCGCCCCGACGGTCATGTTCACCAGCCCCATCTCGAGCCCGTTGAGGTCGGCCTTGCTGAGCGTGCGCATGAATTCGTCGATCGAGGCCGCCGAGAACGCCGAGCCGACGAGGGCGATCTCGACCTTGCCCGCGTCCGCCCCCAGCGAGAGCGCCTTGCTGTTCACCGAGGTCAGCCACAGGTCGTGCGCGTGCGCCTGGGCGAAGCTCAGGGACTCCAACACCCGGATCCAGGTCCCCTGCCGGCCGAGCAGCTTGTCGAGGACGTCGAGCCGCTTGGCCAGGACCGCCTCCTGGGCTTCGAGGAGCGTCACCTTGTCGATGATCCCCGCGTACGTGGCCGACTCGGCGTCAATCGCCCGGATCTGCGACCGGAGGCTCGCCGCCACGATCCACCGCTCGTACCAGAGGCCGGCGGGGATGGTCAGCAGGACCGCCGCGGCGATGACGCCGCCCAGGATCATCAGCCGCTGCATCCGCGCCTGCTTGATGCGCGGCGGCAGGAGGTTGATCTTCAGGATGGCCATGGCGTCAGCCGAATTTCCGCAGGGCGAGCCCGACGCTCACCGCGAAGGAGGCCCCGTGCATCTCGATCATGGCGGCCGAGGTCCCCTTGGTGGGGACCCGGACCTGCCGGAAGGGGTCGGCGAACTCGACGGGGACGCTCAGCTTGTCCGAGAGGAAGCGGTCCAGGTTCTTCAGCTTGGAGCCGCCGCCCGCCAGCAGGATCCGCTCGACGCTGCGGCCCTTGAACTGGGTGTCGTAGAAGTCGTGGCAGCGCTTGATCTCGGCCAGCATCTTGTTGAGGCTGTTGCTGATCGTCTCGTAGATCCGCAGGCTCCGGTCCTCGCGGTCGAACATGGACAGCGAGAAGCTGCTGGCGTCCTCGACCACGATCTTGGCCTGCTCCTTCTTGAGGTCCTCGGCCTGCTCCGGCTTGAGCGCGAACTCGCGCTGGATGTCGCGGGTGAGGATCTCGCCGGCGATGGTGATGCCGCGGTTGAACTTGAGCTTGCCCTCGTCGAAGATCAGGACCGAGGTCATCCGGTTGCCGATGTTCAGCAGGCAGACGACCTTCTGGTACTCCTCCTCCCAGGCGTAGTTGATGTCGTACATGTTCGCCAGCGCGAGGTCGTCCACGTCGATCGCGGCGCAGTTCAGCCGGGCGTCGGTGACGATCTTGTAGAGCGACTCGACGGCGGCCAGGCGGCCGGCGGCCAGCAGCACGCTCATCTTCGTGGCGTCGTTCTTCGCGTCGCCCTGGATCTCGAAGTCCACGACGTTCTCCTCGGGGTTGATCGGCATGTACTGCTCGATCTCGTAGGGCAGGATGTTCCGGAGGTCCTCCTTGCCCATCTTGGGCAGGTCCTGCCGGCTGACCGTGGAGAACTCGCTCGAGAGCGCGACGGCGACGTCCTTCATGCGCAGGCCGCCCTCCTTCACGAACTTCTTGAGGCCCTCGCCCAGCAGATCCTCGCGGGCGACCTCCTCCTCGGGGAACGGGAGCTCCTGGAAGCCGACGCCGGCCAGGGTGTAGCCGTCCTTCACCTTGGCCAGCGACACGGCCTTGAGCGCGCGCGACCCCAGGTCGAGGCCGGAGAGGTTAGCCACGGGGCGCGCCCTCCCAGGTCCAGGCGGCGGCGGCCGCGGCCAGCCCGCCGGCCGCCTCGACCACGAGGTGCCGCAGGCCGATGGGCGCATGGCAGGTGCGGCACCGGCCGCGCAGGGCCAGGAAGCTCGCCACGGGGATGTTCTCCCACCACCGCAGGCCGCGGCCGCACCCCTCACAATGCGAGGCCGGCCAGACCACCGATTCACCGCGGGGCAGGCGCGACAGGAGGACGTTCAGGAAGCTCCCCAGGGCGCCTCCCAGCAGCAGGGCGATGACGACGGACCCGGCGCGCGTCATCCGCCGGCCATCGAGCTCATCTCGAACATGGGCATAAACATTCCTAGCACGATCATCCCGACCGTGCCACCCATGACCACCATCATCAGCGGCTCGATCAGCTTCATCAGCCCTTCCACGGCCACGTCCACCTCGCCGTCGTAGAAGTCCGCGATCCGGATGAGCATCTCGTCCAGCTTGCCCGTCTCCTGCCCGGCGGACATCATCTGGATGACCATGGGGGGGAACACCCCCGTGGCCTTGAGGGGGGCGGCGATTTCCTCGCCCTCCCGGATCTTGAGCCGCGCGGAGAGGATGGCCGCCTCGATGACCCGGTTGCCGGCGGTCTTGGCGACGATCTCCAGCCCGTCCAGGATGGGCACCCCGCTCTTCTGGAGCGTGCCCAGCGTGCGGGCGAACCGCGCCACGGTGAACTTCCGCAGCAGGACGCCGAAGACCGGGAGCTTGAGCAGGATCCCGTCGGTCATCTTCTCCCCCCCCTCCGTGCGGCGGAAGGCGGTCAGGCCGACCGCCAGGCCGACCACCCCGCCGATGATGAACGGGAACTGGTGCTGGAGCACGTCGCTGACCCCCAGCAGGATGCGGGTGGGCAGCGGGAGCTGGGCCCCGAACGACGAGAAGACGTCCTTGAAGGACGGGATGACCTTGACCATCAGGAAGATGACGACCGAGATGGCGACGAACGCGATGGCGGCCGGGTACATCATGGCCGCCTGGATCTTGCCCTGCAGGGCCGCGGCCTTTTCCAGGTAGGTGGACAGCCGGTCCAGGATGATGTCCAGGTTGCCGCCCTGGTCGCCCGCGCGCACCATGTTGACGTACAGGGACTCGAAGACCGTGGGGTGCTTCGACAGGGCCTCCGGGAAGTTGCTGCCCGAGCTGACGTCGTCGCGGATCTGGAGGAGGACGGCGCGGAACGCCTTGCTCTCCGCCTGCTCGCCGATGATCCCGATGGCCTGCACCAGGGGCAGCCCGGCTGCGGCCATCGTGGCCAGCTGGCGGCTGAACAGCACGACCTCCTGCTGCTTGACCTTGGGACCCCGGTTGAACATGCCGCCGGCCTTGGCCTTCCCGATCTCCAGGATCGTGAACTTGCGCCCCCGCAGGACGACCCGCGCGGCGTCCTCGGACTCCGCCTCCAGCTGCCCCTGCAGCACGCGCCCCTCGGTGTTCCTCGCCTTGTAGTTCCACAGCGGCATGGTCAGCCTCCTACGACCTTGAGCAGGCGCTCAAGGTCCTTGAGTTCGGTCGTGCGGGACAGGATGGATTGTTTCGTCACCAGGCGCTTGCGGAACAGGTCCACCAGCGCCTGGTTCATGGTGACCATGCCGGATTCCCCCCCGGTCTGCATGGCCGAGTACACCTGGTGGATCTTCTCCTCGCGGATCATGTTCGCGATCGCGGTGGTGCAAAGGAGCACCTCCACCGCGATGCACCGGCCCGGCCCGGGCGTGCGGGGCAGGAGCTGCTGCGCCAGCACGGCCTTGAGCACGAACGAGAGCTGGGTGCGCACCTGCGACTGCTGGTAGTGCGGGAAGACGTCGATGATGCGGTTGATGGACTGCGCCGCGTCGGGCGTATGGAGCGTGGCGAACACCAGGTGGCCCGTCTCCGCCAGCGTCAGCGTGGCCTCGATCGTCTCGAGGTCGCGCATCTCGCCCACCAGCACCACGTCCGCCCGCTGGCGCAGCGCCGCGCGCAGCGACTTGTCGAACGCCTTGGTGTCCATCCCGACCTCGCGCTGGTCCACCACCGCGGCCTTGTGCCGGTGCAGGAACTCGATGGGGTCCTCGATCGTCAGGATGTGGCACTTGCGGTTCGTGTTGATGTAGTCGATCATCGCCGCGAGCGTCGTGGACTTCCCCGAGCCCGTGGCCCCGGTGACCAGGACCAGCCCCTTGGGGATCTTGACCAGCTCCTTGACGACCGGGGGGACGCCCAGCTCGTCGAAGCTCTGGATCTGGGTGGGGATGTTCCGGAGCACGGCCGCCACCGTCCCGCGCTGCATGAACACGTTCATCCGGACGCGCCCGAGGCCCTGGACGCCGAAGGAGAGGTCCAGCTCGTGCTCGCGCTCGAACCGCTCCTTCTGCTCGTCGGTGAGCAGGCCGTAGATCAGCCGCTGGGTGTTCTGCGGGGAGAGGCGCTCCGCCTCGATCTGGCGCACGTCGCCGTCCAGCCGCAGCGCCGGCGGCGCGCCCGCCGTGATGTGGAGGTCCGACGCGTTCTTCTGGAAGAGCTGGGTGAGGAGCGTTTCCATCGTGACGGCCATGGTCATTTCCCCCGCAGGAGGTTCTCGAGCTCGAGCGGGTCGGGGCAGCGCGCGAACGCCTCCTCCCGCGCGATCTTGCGGTCCCGGATCAGCCGGTGCAGCGCCTGGTTCATCGTCTGCATGCCGTGCTCCGTCCCGGTCTGCATCAGCGAGTACACCTGGTGCACCTTCTCCTCGCGGATCAGGTTGCGGATGGCGGGGGTCAACATCAGGACCTCCGCGCACAGGGCCTGGCCGTTGCCGTCCACCAGCGGGATGAGCTGCTGGCAGAGGACCGCCTGGAGCACGAACGAGAGCTGCGAACGCACCTGCGGCTGCTGGTGCGCCGGGAAGACGTCGATGACCCGGTTGATGGCCTGGATGGCGTCGGGGGTGTGGAGCGTCGCGAAGACCAGGTGCCCGGTCTCGGCGATGATCAGCGCCGACTCGATCGTCTCGAGGTCCCGCATCTCCCCCACCAGGACGACGTCCGGGTCCTCCCGCAGGGCGTACTTGAGCGCGGTGGAGAACGACCCCGTGTCCTGCCCCACCTCGCGCTGGTTCACGATGGAGAGCTTGTGCGGGTGGATGAACTCGATGGGGTCCTCGATGGTCAGGATGTGCAGGTGCTCGTGCTCGTTGATCCAGTTGATCATCGAGGCCAGCGTGGTGGACTTCCCCGACCCCGTGGCGCCGCTGACCAGGATCAGCCCCTTGGGCATGTTGACGATGTCGTCCACCACCTTGGGCAGCCCGAGCTCCTCGAAGGTGGGCACCGCGGAGGGGATCATCCGCAGCACGGCGGAGACGGTGCCGCGCTGCCGGAACACGTTGGCCCGGATCCGCGCCTTCCCCTCCAGGCCGAAGGACAGGTCCAGCTCCCACTCGCGCTCGAAGGACTCCTTCTGCTCGTCGGTCAGGAAGCTGTAGGCGAGCTTCTGGGCGGCGTCGGGCGACAGGCGGTCCCCCTCCAGCGTCTGGAGCGACCCCTTGACGCGCAGCACGGGCGGCAGGCCCACCGTGATGTAGAGGTCGGAGGCCTGGCGGGTGAACATCTCACCGAGGACGGTTTCGAGCGAAAATGGCACGTGAATCCCTTCAATTCCACCTTATCGGGTCGGGGGGGGTCCCGCAAGGGGTTTGTGATTCCGGTCACAATCCGCGCCCCCCGCGCCTACCGCCGGTGGGGGTCACCGGACCGGACCGCCCCACCCTTGAGTCCGGTTTTGTCACCCTCCCCGCGCGCGCAGGGCCGCCGCCAGCGCGGACCGCATGGCGGCCACCGGGGCCGGCCGCCCGGTCCAAATACTTCGACCATCCCAAGGGGGGTGTTGCG
>CAYNUZ010000140.1:0-6661 GCA_964400385.1 uncultured bacterium
CCCGGCCGGCCGTCGCCGCGCAGGCCACCAGGCCGAGGAGGCCGCCCGCCGCCAGGAGGGCGCGGGGGAAGCTCATGGCTCGAGTACCAGCACCGGGGTGCGTGCGTGGCGGACGGTGTACCGCGCCACGCGCCCCAGCAGGATGGGCAGGGGGCCCGGGTGCAGGCCGACGGCGAGGTAGCCGGCGCGGGCGCGACGGGCCGCTGCGAGCACCTCGGACCCGATCCCCGCGAGCCCGGTACCGAGGACGAACCGGCTCCTGACTCGCGATCGGCGTGCCTGCCGGACCATGCCGGCCCCGAGCCGCAAGGCCCGGGTCTTCTCCGCCTTGTACCAGGCGTCAAGGTACCGGTAGTCCTGGGGGGCGAACGGCTCCGCGGCGCCCATGGCCGGCAGCATGGGCTGTCCGAGCTGGTGGTAGATGGTCACCTGCAGGTGGAGACGGGCGGCCAGGCGGAGCAGCCGGCGGAAGGTCTTCCGGGAGGCCGGGGAGAGGTCCGACGCGAACAGCACGCGCCGTCCGACCGGCCCGGCTTCCATGGGATTGATCGTCAGCAGGCTGGCGCCCCCCGTCAGCATGAGGGTCTCCGCGAAACTGCCCAGCACCAGCCGCGGCCACCCGCTCCGGGCATGGGTCGCGACGGCGATGAGATCCGCGCGCTCCTGCCTCGCCCGCGCGACGAGCGTCCGGGCCGCATCCCGCAATGACGGCTGGCGCGGAATCAGGATCTCGGGGACCCGGAGTCCCGGAACCCCGGCGCCGGCCAGCCGCCGCCGGATGGTCTCCGCCGCGATCCGCTCCAGGACCAGCCGGCGGGAGGCCGGCGCCGCCCCCAGCGCGCGCCAGCGGTCTCCCCCCAGGACGTGCACCGGCAGCACGCGGGCCGGACGATAGCCGATCAGGTGGCGCAGCACGGCGCCCATGGCCCGGACCGGCCCGGCCGCATCGTCCGTGGCGTCCACGGCCCAGATGATCCGGATCGCCGGTGTCCGGGTCGCGGGGGAGGAGCTCATGCGCATGAGCAGGGCCCCGCGGCGGCGGCCGCCATGCGGCGGCAGCGGGCGAGCGAACCACCCTGCGGCCCGGAGTCCACCAATCCGAGGTGCTCGATCGCCTCGCCCGGAAATTCCTCGGCGATGAACTCGAAGACGCGCGGATCGTCGATCCCGGGCGCGAGCGAGGCCGCGATCTGCCAGGCGATTCCGGCGGTCCAGTCGTGGGCGAACCCGTCGTGCGGGGTGAACCGCGCAACCCGATCGGCCCCCGCCTGCGTCACGGAGGCCAGCGTGGCCCAGACGGCCTCACGCGCGGCCATGCGGATCCTGCCCGACTCGTCCTGGGTGACCGGCCGCCCCAGCGGAGAATGTGCGAGCACATGACCGAAGATCAGGCTGAGGCAGAGGACCAGCGACTCGACCGGCTCGTCCGCCAGATCCACGGCGGTCTCTCGCGGGGCGGGCGGGAGCAGGTGTGCGACGTGCATGGCGACCCTCCTTGAGAGGCATCCTCCCCGCGGCCCGGCCCGCGCGCGATGCCGGCCGGCACCGGCCCGTCCTGACGGCGGTCACCGCGGGCGGGTGCGACCGCGCCCGGGTGGCGCGCGAACCTCCGGGAAGCCCTGACAGGCATCAGAACGTCTCCCGGCCGGTGGGCATACCCCGGTCCGGCGCGGACCCGGTATGACCATGCCAGCGCCGGGGCTGGTCGGGGCCCGGGAGGAGTACGATGGAATCCACGCTCAACCGGGAAACGCGGCCATGAAAGTGCTGGTGTGGCTTGCGGCGGCGTGTGCCCTCGTGGCGATGGTGGTGGCGGCCGGGGCGGTGGCCATCCTTCTGCGGGACCGGGGCCGGGCCATCCTGAATGCCCGCCGCGCGGAATCCTACCTCGCAACGCTGCAATCGTTCACCGGGGACGTGCAGTACGCAACTTCCCCCGTCGCCGTGGCGGCCATGACGGTCAACCAGTTGGAAGTCATTCCCTCCATCCGGAGCGTATTCCTGCTGCGCGCGCGTCCGGGGGAGGACGGGATGCATCTCGAGGCCCGGGCGGGCGCCACTCCAGGCGATCCGGTCGAGGCACTCGTGCCGGAGGGCGACCGGCGCTGTCCCGCACTCCATTCCGGGACGGTGATCCGTCGCGGGAAGGACGCGCCCGCCGCGGGCTGTTCCTGTCCGCTCGGGTTGTCGCCCCACGGAGGCATGCTGTGCGTTCCCCTCCACGACCATGGACGCGTCAACGGCCTGCTGGTTGCGCAGACCGACCGGGAACCGCCGCTGTCCGACCGGCTCGCGGGCGTGGTCGAAACCGTGGCGGCCATCGCCTCGATCACGCTGTCCGGCAACACCGCGCGCGAGTTGGCGATGCGCGATGCGCTTCATGACGGTCTGACCGGCGTGTACAACCGGCGGTACCTCGAGGCATCGCTCTCCCAGACGCTGCACCTGATGATGCGGTTGGGGCAGCCCCTCTGCCTCCTGATGATCGACGTGGACGGGTTCAAGATGGTGAACGACCGGTGCGGGCACAAGGCGGGCGACCGGGTCCTCAAGGCGTTCGCCACCAGCGTGTCCGCAAGTCTCCGGGAAGGAGATGTCGTGGCGCGCTACGGGGGGGACGAGTTCGTGGCCATGCTGCCCAATGCCGCGCCGCCAGTCGCTCGCGAGATCGCCGAGCGGGTCCTGCGCGCGATCCGTGCCCTGCCCCCGCCGGGAGAGCGGCTGGTGGTCGGCGGGTCCATCGGGCTGGTGTGCGCCCCGGAGCAGGGCTGGGAGGCGGACGACCTCATCGCCGCCGCTGATACCGCCTTGTACCGGGCCAAGCGGGAGGGGAGGAACCGCGTCGCGGAATACGTCCACGGACCCGACCGGCGGGTCGCCACCGGATCGTCCCGGGGCCTTGCCTGATGGCCGTCCCCGGCGCCGTCTCCCGGCCAGGCGAAACTGGACAGGGGCGCCCGCAGGCCCGGTCCGCGGAAGCCCTCGCAGGCATTGATGCCTGGTGGCGGGCCGCGAATTACCTGTCCGTCGGCCAGCTCTATCTGCGCGAGAACCCCCTCCTGCGCGAGCCCCTGCGGCGGGAGCATATCAAGCCCCGTCTGCTCGGCCATTGGGGGACCACGCCGGGCCTGAACTTCATCTGGGCGCACCTCAACCACGTCATCCGCCGGGATAACCTGAACATGATCTACGTCTTCGGACCAGGACACGGGGGCCCCGCGGCCGTGGCCAACGCGTACCTGGAGGGGACGTACAGCGAGGTCTACCCCGCCGTATCCCAGGACGAACCGGGGATGCGCCGGCTCTTCGAGCAGTTCTCTTTTCCTGGCGGGATTCCCAGCCACATCTCCCCGGAAACGCCGGGGTCGATCCACGAGGGCGGGGAGCTCGGGTATGCGCTGTCGCATGCCTTCGGCGCCGCATTCGACAACCCCGACCTGATCGTCGCGTGCGTCGTCGGCGACGGCGAGGCGGAAACCGGCCCGCTGGCGACGAGCTGGCATTCGAACAAGTTCCTGAACCCCGAGGTGGATGGCGCCGTGCTGCCGATCCTGCACCTGAACGGCTACAAAATCTCCGGGCCGACCGTACTCGCCCGGATTCCCCGCCCGGAGCTCGAGTCGCTGCTGCGGGGGTGCGGGTACGATCCGGTCTTCGTCGAAGGGAGCGATCCCGCGGTCATGCATCCGGCGATGGGAGCGGCGCTGGACCGGTGCCTGGCGGCGATCCACGAGATCCAGCGCAATGCCCGGGTGGGGCCGCGGACGGCCCGGGCCGCCTGGCCGATGATCGTCCTGGCCAGCCCCAAGGGGTGGACCGGACCCCGGCTGGTGGACGGCCGGCCGATCGAGGGCACGTTCCATGCCCACCAGATTCCCGTGAACGCCATGGAGCGGCCCGAACACCTCCGGCTGCTCGAAGCCTGGATGCGGACCTACCGGCCCGACGAGCTCTTCGATGTGCGGGGGACCCTGCGGCCGGCCGTCGCGGCGCTGGCCCCTGTCGGCGGCCGCCGGATGAGCGCCAACCCGCACAGCAACGGCGGTGCGGTCCTGCGGGACCTCCTCCTGCCGGATTTCCGAAAGTACGCCGTGGATGTCCCGCATCCGGGCGGAGTCCGTCACGAGGCGACGCGGGCCCAGGGCGCGTTCCTCCGCGACATCCTGCGGCTCAACCCCGACAACTTCCGGCTCTTCAGCCCGGATGAAACGGATTCCAACCGCTGGTCGGCGGTCTTCGAGGCCACGGGGCGCGCGTTCATGGGCGAAATCCTGCTCTCGGACGAGCACGTCACGCGGGATGGGCGGGTCATGGAGATGCTGAGTGAGCACCAGTGCGAGGGGTGGCTGGAAGGATACCTGCTGACCGGCCGGCATGGATTCCTGACCAGCTATGAGGCGTTCATTCACATCGTGGATTCGATGTTCAACCAGCACGCGAAATGGCTCAAGACCGCCCGTGGCCTGCCGTGGCGGCTGCCCGTCGCCTCCCTCAACTATCTGCTGACCTCCCATGTCTGGCGGCAGGACCACAACGGGTTCAGCCACCAGGATCCCGGGTTCATCGACCACGTGGTCAACAAGAAGGCCGAGGTCGTGCGGGTCTATCTGCCGCCGGACGCCAATACCTTGCTGTCCGTCACCGACCACTGCCTGCGCAGCCGCAACTACGTGAACGTGATCGTGGCGGGCAAGGCGCCCGAACTTCAGTGGCTGTCCATGCCGGAGGCCGAAGCACATTGTGCGGCGGGGATCGGCGTCTGGCCGTGGGCCGGCCATGCCGGCGGGGGCGATCCGGACGTGGTGCTGGCCTGTTGCGGGGATGTGCCGACCCTGGAGACGCTGGCCGCGGTGGCCCTCCTGCGCACGCTGGCGCCGGCGGTGAGGGTCCGCGTGGTCAACGTCGTGGACCTCATGCGCCTGCAGCCGGCCGAGGAGCATCCGCACGGACTCACCGATGCGGCGTTCAATGCGCTCTTCACGAAAGACCGGCCGGTCATCTTCGCGTACCACGGGTACCCCTGGCTGATTCATCGTCTGACCTACCGTCGGACGAACCACGGAAATCTCCACGTCCGTGGGTACAAGGAGGAAGGGACGACCACCACGCCGTTCGACATGACGGTCCGCAACGACCTGGACCGGTTCCACCTGGTCATGGACATTGCCGCGCGGGTGCCGCGGCTGGCACGGGAACGGGTCGCGGTGGTCCGCGCCATGGAGGCGCGACTGGCGCAGCACCGGGCCTACATCACCACCCACGGGGACGATCTGCCGGAGATCAAGGAGTGGTCATGGAAAGGCTGACCCGGGTCCTGGCGCTGAACTCCGGTTCCAGCGGGCTCAAGTGGAGCCTGCTGTCCGCGCCCGGCGGCGCCCTGCTGAACGGCGGCAGCGTGTCGTGGGGCGGGGAAGAAGCCGCGCCTGCGGCGGCGGCGCGTGCGCGCGAGGTGGCGCTGCGTCTTCCCCGCCCGGATGCGATCGGACACCGCCTGGTACATGGCGGTTCCCTGCTGCGGCGGACTCTCCGAATCGACACGGCGGTACGGGAGGAGCTGGCGGTGGTGGCCGCGCTTGATCCGCTGCACATGTTTCCGGCCCTGGCCGTCGTGGATGCCATGGAGGAGGCGGCGCCGGGGGTGCCGCAGGTCGCGGTGTTCGACACAAGCTTTCATGCGACCCTGGCGGGGGCGGCAGCAGCCTACGCCCTGCCGCACGAATGGACCGAGCGCTGGGACCTGCGCCGGCGGGGTTTCCACGGCTTGTCGGTGGCCTGGGCCGTCTGTCGCGCAACCGCCATGCTCGGCGCGACACCCGCGAGGCTCATCGTGTGCCACCTCGGAAGCGGGTGTTCGGTTACGGCGGTGCGGGATGGCATCTCGGTGGATACGACGATGGGATTCACCCCGATGGAGGGGTTGGTCATGGGGACCCGGGCCGGATCGGTGGATCCGGGTCTCCTGCTCCACCTGCAACTGGGCCATGGCCTGTCCGCCCGCGAGGTGTTCGACGCGCTGAATACCCGGTCCGGGTTGCTGGGAGTCTCGGGCATCTCCGCCGATGTGCGGGATGTTCTGGCGGCTGCGGACGAGGGGTTGTCCAGGCCGGCGCTGGCGTACGACCAGTTCATCCGGTCCGTCCGGTTGGCCATCGGCGGGATGGCCGCCGTCCTGGGGGGCGTGGATGCGCTGGTCTTCACCGGGGGGATCGGCGAACATGCGGCCCGGGTACGATCGGATGCGGTGGCGGGACTGGGCTTCGCCGGTCTCCACCTGAACGAGCAGGCCAACCGGTCGGCCGGGGCCGACGCGGACATCGCGCGCGCTGGATCGTCGGCCCGGGCCCTGGTCATCCGGTGCCGTGAGGACCTGGTGATTCTCGAGGAGGTCGTACGGGCCCTGGCAGCGGAGCCGGGGACCGGCGCTCCGCCGGCCCGGTCCGCGGCGGCCGTCGCCCCCCATCCTCCCCGGAGCTGAGCGGGACGGGGTAGAGTGGGCCGTGATGACGGCTCGGTCTCCTTTCATTGCACGGATCACGCGTGCCCCGATCGTCCTGGACGGAGCCACGGGAACGGAACTGATCAGGGCCGGGCTGCCGCCAGGTGAGCCGCCGGAGGCGTGGGTGGCGGGGCGGCCGGGGGCGCTGCGCGATCTGGCCGCCCG
>CAYNUZ010000141.1:0-6660 GCA_964400385.1 uncultured bacterium
GGCTTTCAGATACTCTAGGGCGGCTGTACCGGCGTCGGGGGCCGGCGTTCAGGTTCTGTGTCGTGTGCTGGTAACGGCGTGTTACCCAAGCGGGTGCTCAAGCTCTTATCGGCTGTCGGCCAGGAGACTTAAGCGAAAATCTTACGGCAGGTAACTGAGCAGGTTCTGCTGGAGCTGGAGCAACCGGGCGCTGCTCTGGAGTGCCACCTGGTAAGTGTTTTGCGTCTGGCTCAACTGAACCAGCGTGGCCGTCAGATCCGCCCCGGCCACGTCCGTCAGCGACTGCTGCAAGGCGGCCTTTCGGTTGTCCGCGCTCGTGGCAGCCGTATCGAGCTGAGTTTGCACCACGCCGATGTTGGCGGTCTGGTAAATGAGCTTGTCCTCATCGTGCCCGAGCGCCGGCCGATCCACCGTGGCAACGCTGTCGCTGTCTCCAGCCGCAAGATGGTTTTGCAGAGAGATTAGGTGGTTAAAAAAATCCGCGCCATAGCGGCCGTCGCTGAAGACGCCGCGCGCACCGGCACCGGAGTTGTTTT
The DNA here is from genome assembly GCA_964400385.1 of uncultured bacterium. Lineage (GTDB taxonomy): Bacteria > Oederibacteriota > CAKKQC01 > CAKKQC01 > CAKKQC01 > CAYNUZ01. The sequence goes on from CAYNUZ010000141.1 coordinate 537, forward strand.
CACCCGGCGCGGCGGCGGTTACGGCTAATCCGTCGGCGATCTCGGTTTCGGCCACGCCGGTATTGCCTTGATAAGTCACCGCGGTAACGTTCCCATTTCCGTCGGTGGTTGCCCCAAAGGGCGGCGAACCGCTGTTGGTGCCGGCAAAGACGTATTGGTCCCCATCTTTGCTGTTGGCCAGTTGCACCGCCTGCTGGATAAGTTGGCGCAACTCGACGGCAAAGACTTGCAAATCTTGTGTGGTTTTGGTCCCGTCCGCCTGGGTTGCAATCTCGGTCGCGCGATCGGAAATCTTTTTGAGGGCCTGGAGCGCATCCGTTACAGTTGTGGCCCGGTTTTGGAGCGTGGCGATAGTCCTGGCGTATTGCTCGTTGCGAGCGGTTTCGTTCTGCAGCTTGAGGGCCTGGCCCATGGCGGTAGGATGGTCGTCCGGAGCGTGGATGGGCTGGACGGTGACCCGTCCGCCCCCGAGCAGCGGGATGACGGGAAGCCGCCGGACCATCCCGGCCATCCGGCCGTAGACGCCGCCCCCGCCGGCTCCCACGATCAGGTTCGGGCGAAGCACGACCGTCCGCAGGCCGGCGACCCCGCGGACCGCCTGCTCCCCCGCGAACTTGGTCCGGCCGTACACGGACAGCGAATCCGGGGCCGCGGTGGAGGACGAGACCTGCACGAGGGTCCGGACGCCCGCCGCGGCGGCCAGCCGGGCGACGGCGGCCGCACCCCGGACGTTCACCGCGTCCGCGACCGCGGGGTCGGTGGAGGCCGTCGCGGCGCAGTGGATCACCGCGTCCACCCCGCCGGCGAACGCCGCCTCCGGCAGGCCGTCCGGGAGCTCCCCGCAGAAACGGTCTTCCAGGGGGATCCACGGCGGTCCGTCCCATTCCCGGCGGGAGAGTGTCCGGACCCGGATGCCGCGCGCCAGCGCCTGTTCCGCGAGCCGGCGACCGAGGAAGCCGGTCGCGCCGGTGACGAGGATCAGAGGGCGACCCTCAGGCCCGCCGTGAGGTGGAGTCCGCTGAAGTCGAAGGGCACCGCCGACCCGTCGAGGTCCGAGAGCGTGGTCCCCCGGCTGACGAATGGCTGGTGGCCGGTGTCGGTTTTGGCGTCCCGGGTGGCGGTCATGGTCCGGATCCGGGCCAGGTGGTAGCCCGCCCCCGTGAACAGGGTCCAGCCGGGCGCGAGCGGGAAGCCGCCTTCCACCCCGACCTGGGCCGCGATCGCCGTGATGCCCCGCCAGTCCGTGGTGGCCGAGTCGGACTGTTCCGGCGCCGCGTAGAACTTCGAGGAAAAACGGAACACGTCCGTGAGGTCGGCGATCCCGAGGCCGGCGTACAGCGACCCGCGCACGTAGGCGCCGTCCGCGTTCGCGCGCTCCTCCCAGCCGCCGACCAGCACCGTCCAGAGCGAGGTGGTGAGGTACTGCGATTCCGCCTGCCGCAGCGGGCCGGTGACGGCGAAATCCGCGGCGATGCGCGCCGGGCTGGTCCAGCCCAGCCGGACCCCCGCACCCCGCTCCGGCGTCAGGGCGTACCCGATATCCGCCGTCGCCAGCGGCCCCCCGGATCCGCCCTTCACGACCGCGGACGCCTTGCCCCCGACGGCGTCGCTGTACCCGGCCGCGAGGTCGCCGTACGCCTTCCGGTACCGGGAGGCGACGTCCCCCAGCCGGGTGAAGGCATAGCCGGACGCGAGGGCGATGCGCCAGCGCGGGTCGCGGGATTCGTAGTCGGTGTACAGGCCGGAGTCCGCGGCAGAGCCCCGGACGGCCGCACCGGCGAGGAGACCCGCGGTGACCAGGGGACGGAGCTTCATCATGCGGATACGTTCGATGGTACCCGGGCAGGCCGGGGCCGCGCCAGCGGACGCGGCGGGTTCAGCGCCCTTCGTCGCGGGCGAGGATGAGCGAGGCCATCTTCTGGGTGCCGAACGTCAGCGTGCGCCAGAGCTGCGCCGGGGTGCGCGCACCCGCCACGATGGTCTTCGCGATCCGGAAGATGGACCCCGGATTCAGGTACACCCGCATGAAGGCCCGCCGGCGCAGCTCATGGAGCTGCTTCGAGGACAGGGTGTACGTCCGCAGCGGCGACCGGGTGTAGTTGAACCCGGCCAGGTCCTCGTTGTCGTACAGGTGGTCGCGCTGCGCGATGTCGTACAGCTCCGTGCCCGGGAACGGGATGGCCGTATGGAACTCCACGAAGTCCCCGCCCAGCTCCACCGCGAAGTCAACCGAGGCCTTGATGTCCGCCTCCGTCTCCCACGGCAGCCCCATGATCATGTAGAGCAGGGTCTTCATGCCGTGCTCCTTGCAGAGCTTGACGGCCGCCCGGTTCTTCTCGACCGTGGTGCCCTTCTTCATCTTGTTGAGCATGTCCTGCACGCCCGACTCGATGCCGAACGCGATGCCGTGGCACCCCGCCGCCTTCATGGCGATGAGCCGTTCGGCGTCAATGGTATCCACCCGGCTGTTGCACACCCACCGGATCTCCAGGTGCTCGTCCCGGATGGCCTGGCAGAGGTCCATGACCCACTTCTTGTTCCAGGTGAAGGTGTCGGCCCGGAAGAAGAAGTCCCGGATGCCGTACTTCTCGACGCACTCCTTGAGCTCCCCCACCACGTTCTTCGGGCTCCGGACCCGGATCTTGGAGCCGTAGACCGTGGGCGCGAGGCAGTAGATGCACGCCGCCGGGCAGCCCCGGCTGGTCTGGACGGTGGCCTGCATCTCGCCGGTGTCCGGCCGCTGGTAGACGGTGTTATCTACGAGGTGCCGGGCGGGGTACGGCAGGACGTCCAGCTCGGTCAGGTACGGCCGGTGCTCCGTGGTGACGATCTCCCCCGTGGCCCGGTCCCGGAAGGCGATCCCCGGGACCTTGCGCAGGTCGTCCGCCGTGGCCATCTCCCGGGCGATCAGCTCGTACTCGCCCTGGATGGCGACGTCGAGCGCCGGGGCCTCCTTGAGGACGTCCACCGCCTTGACCGAGACGTGCGCGCCCTTGGCGACCGTGGTGATCGCGTCGCCGAGGAGCTCCTTGGCCTTCTGGCAGGCGATGAGGTCGTCGTGGATCGTGAACGACGTCACGCTGATGAACAGGGCGTCCGGCCGGAAGGACTCGAGCTCCGCCTTGAAGTCGGCCCACGACCCGCCCAGCACGGGATAGTCCTTGATCCGGCACTCCACCCCGGCCTGTTCCATCGTGGCGGCCATGTACATGAGGTCCAGCGGCGGCCGGGCCGCGGTCGCGGCCATGCCCTTGAGCGGCGCCTGGCACCGGTCCTCCCGGATGTACAGCCCCGTGGGCGGATTGATGAGGAGGGCGCGTTTCCAGGCCATCAGGTACCCCGAGCGTTCACGGCAGTCCGGGGCCGCACTTTCCAGCCAAGCCGGACCCGGCCCCAGGTGTAGAAGCTCATGAACAGTACAATGAACCCGTCCCACAGCGTGGTTCCCGGCCGGTAGTAGGCGATCTTCACGACATACGTATTATCCACCCGAAACCCCGCCAGCGCGGTGATCAGCGCGATCTCCTGGGCGCAGCTGTACCGCCACCCCGTGAAGTAGTCGAGCAGGCGCGGGATAACCTTGGCCCGCATGAACCGCAGGCCCGATTCGACGTCCCGGTAGGGGTGGCGGCTGAGCACCCGGGAGACCCACGACAGGGCCCGGTTTCCCAGCCGCTTGTAGAGGGGGTATTTGGAAAAATCCCGGCGCGTGAGGACGATATCCCACCTCCCCCGCGCCATGTACCCGGCAATCGCGGGGATATATTCCGGCTTGTGCTGCCCGTCGGCGTCAATGTTGAACAGGATGTCCTCCGGCCCGAGCGTCCCGCGGCGGAGCATGCGCTCCGCCTCCTGGAACCCGCGCTTGAGCGCCCCCGCCATCCCGACGTTCCGGGGCAGCCGGATGACGATGACCTTCGGGTGGTGCTTCGCCCAGTAGTTCAGGAGATCCGGCGTGCGGTCGGTCGAGCCGTCGTCCACCGCGATGAGCTTGTCCGCCCGCTTCTCGACCTTGCTCAGGACCTTGAGGACGGTCGGCGCCTCGTTGTAGATCGGGATGATGGCGACGAGGCGGGCGCGCGGCCCTCCGCTCACAGCCGCTCGGCGATGGCCTGCGCGAGCATCGGGACGAGCAGTTCGTGGTGGCCGGTCAGGGTGATCCGGCGCCCCCCCATCTCGGTGGGGCGCTGGACGACGTTCAGGCGCGGCCGGTAGTGCTGGATCATGTCGAGGTTGGCGGCGGTGAACTTCCGGACCCGGTAGCCGAGGTTGCGCGCCACCGTCAGCGCCTTGAGGAACACCTCCGGCAGGATCACCGCGGACCCGACATTCAGCACCACCCCGCCTTCGAGGGTGGCGACGACCGCGCAGAGCGTCCGGAAATCCTCGTAGGAGGCCGCGCCGAGCAGGTCGCCGCGCATGCCCGGCTGCTGGTGGATGATGTCGGTCCCGATCGCGACGTGCACCGTGGCGGGCAGCCCGTACCGCCGGCACGACGCCAGCAGGCTGAGCCGCCGGTTTTTCAGCCGGCCGGCCTCGATGGCCTCCCCCACGGCCGCCCCGAACCCGGTTCCCCGCGTGCCGTTCAGCGTGCGCGCGAAGAACTGGCCGGTTTCCCGGGCCATCCCGAACGAGCCGTCCTTGAGGCCGGCCGAAACGTCCTCCGACGTGTTCCCGGTCAGCGCCATCTCGTAGTCGTGGATCGCCCCCGCCCCGTTGGTCGCCAGCGCCGTGAGCGCCCGCCGGCGCATCAGCTCGATGAGGACCGGGGAGAGGCCGGTCTTGATCACGTGCGCGCCGATCATCCACAGGACGGTCTTGCGCGCCCGCGCGGCCTTCGCGACCGCGTCCGCCAGGGCCCGGAACTCGCCGGCGGCCAGGATCCGCGGCAGCCCGCGTTCAAACGAGCGATACGACTGCCCCTTGCGCGGCGGCGCCCCCAGGTCCCGCGCCGCCACCTTGCTGCGGCGGCCGCCCAGCGCGATGGTCCGGACCCGGGACAGGTCGATCGGGGGGAGGCGGCGGGGGGTCAGGGGCGCTCCAGCTTCGTGAGCACGATGTTGACTGATCCTAACAGAAAGACCTTGCTCTGGACGAGGACCGGCGTCCGCGATGCGTCGTCGGTCAGCCAGATCGTCACGTCCCCCTGCTGGCGGAAGAGCCCCTCGAACTTCATCCGCGGCTTGATCACGACGGTCCGGAACTCCCCCGCCGGCACCCGGATCGTCTCCCGCCGCAGGACGTTGATCACCATCTGGTAGTTCTTCCCGCCGGTATGGACGCAGACCGTCGCGTCGGTGCCGGGCGCCGGCAGGTCCACGGTCCGGAAGTAGTAGAACGCCCCGAGCAGGTCGCGGCAGTCATGGTCGAGCGGCGCCTCCGGCTCGTTGCCCCACTTCGCGATCATCCGCGTGCGGTCGAACCAGCCGGACTGGTCCTTGTGGTACCGCCCCTCGTGGACATGCTTCTCGAACCGGACGGGCAGGAGGTCGTCCACCGTGCTGTGGCTCTCGATCCGGTCGTCCACCTTGAAGAAGAAGATCATCCGGCTCATCGCCCGCGCGACGAAGTGCCAGCACGGGACCCCGTCAATCGGCTCCATGGGCGCGATCGTGAGGATGCCCTGCCCCGCGGTGATCGCGAACCAGCGCACGTCGAAGGTGAGCTGCTCGCCGGCCTTGAAGACGGTGTCGGGCCGCCGGAACGCGCGCTTGACCGGCACCGGAGCGGGGCGCACGGGCTCCGGAACGGGGGCCGCGGCCGCGGCCTGCGCGCCCGCGAGGGACCGGAAGGCGAGCGGGATGACGACCGTCGTCCCGGGTGTGACGGGGTCCTCCGGCCCGTACGGCAGCTTGTTCCATTCCATGAGGTGGCGCCACAACAGCCGCCTGCCGAGGTACCGCTGCGCCAGGCCGCCGAGCGTGTCGCCGGCCACGGTCACGACCTCCGGATACTCCGGGTGGCGCGCGACCGGCGGGGTCGCCGGCGTCAGCCGGGTCTCGGGCTCCGGCAGGTCCACTTCCATCTCCGCGACGGCCGGCATCGCGGGCTCCTTGCGGTGGATGACCTGGTAATTGCTGCACCCGGCGACGGCTGCCAGCAGCACGGCCAGGGCCCGCCACCC
>CAYNUZ010000142.1:0-6644 GCA_964400385.1 uncultured bacterium
GGCCTCCGCCGCCGGCGGGTCGCCGCGCCGGCCCAGGACCTCGGAGAGGACCGGCGTGATGCGCCGCACGTTCCACGGGACCGCGTCCGAATAGACCGTGCCCGCCTCCAGCTCGACGAGGTAGAGGTCCGCGGTCCGCCGCCCCAGCAGGGTGAACCGCCGCATGCCCAGCAGCCGGTCGCGCAGCCCGGGGTTGAGCGGCTGCTCGAAGACGAGCACCAGCGCGCCGTAGTACTCGAAGACGTCCAGGTGGCCCGGGGAAGGCACGAGCCGGTACATGCGCTCCAGCTCGGCCATGATCTGCGGGGCCGTGAGGCCGTCCGCCGGGCGGAAGGCGAAGACCACGGCCGCCTGCGCCATGAACGCGTACCCGGCGACCACCAGCAGGACCTTGGCCGCCAGCGCCAGCGCCACGGGCAGGCCCCGGGTCGAGCCCAGCCCGTAGTACCAGGTGAGCAGCATCACCGCGACGCTGAGGAGCGACCAGCGGCCGAACCGGGTCGTGACCACCGCGGCCGCGTGCTGGCGGGTCCCCGCCAGCAGCTCGGGATACTCGTCCCGCACCGGCCGGAACCGGTGCCCCCCGCAGAGGTCCTGGACCGCCCAGCCGATGTACTGGGCCGCGGTCACCGGGACGGGCGGTTGATGAGGTCCAGGAACTCCTTGCGCGTCCGCGCGTCCGTGCGGAAGATGCCCCGCATGGCGGAGGTCTTGGTGGGCGATTCGATGCTGCGCGCGCCGCGCATCTCCATGCACAGGTGGCGGGCCTCGATCACGACGCCGATGCCCTGCGGCTTGAGCACGCCCTCCAGGACGTTGGCGATCTGGGAGGACAGCGCCTCCTGCACCTGCAGGCGCCGCGAGCACGCCGCCACGAGACGCGGGATTTTCGAGAGCCCGATGATCCGACCGTCGGGAATATAGGCCACGTGGACCTTGCCGAAGAACGGCAGGAGGTGGTGCTCGCACAGGGAATAAAACTGGATGTCCGAGACGATCACCATGTCGGAGTCCGGCGCCTTGAACAGGGCGCCGTTGACCAGCTTCGCCGTATCGGTGCGGTACCCCTCGGTCAGCTCCCGCCACGCGCGGGTGACCCGCTCGGGCGTCCGGCGCAGGCCCTCGCGCGCCGGGTTCTCGCCGATCAGGCGGAGCGTTTCCTCCACGATCCGCTGCATCCGGCGGTCGCCCGCCGCGCGCTTCGCATCCTCCCGTCCCGGCACGGCGCCCCTCAGACCTTCCGGTAGACCTGGCCGCCGCCGGCCGCGAACTCGGCGGACTTCTCCGCCAGCCCGCGGCGCAGGGCCTCGTCCTCGGCCACGCCGAGCTGCGCCGCGTACGCGCGCACATCCTCGGTGATCTTCATCGAGCAGAAGTGCGGGCCGCACATCGAGCAGAAGTGGGCCGTCTTGGCCGCGTCGGCCGGCAGCGTCGCGTCGTGGAAGGCCCGCGCCCGCTCCGGATCGAGCCCCAGGTTGAACTGGTCCTCCCACCGGAACTCGAACCGCGCCTGCGAGAGCGCGTTGTCGCGCGCCTGGGCCCCCGGATGGCCCTTCGCCAGGTCCGCCGCGTGGGCGGCGATCTTGTAGGTGATCACCCCTTCCTTGACGTCCGCGCGGTCCGGCAGCCCGAGGTGCTCCTTCGGCGTCACGTAGCAGAGCATCGCGCAGCCGTACCACCCGATGGCCGCCGCCCCGATCGCGCTGGTGATGTGGTCGTACCCGGGCGCGATGTCCGTCGTCAGCGGGCCGAGCGTGTAGAAGGGGGCCTCCCCGCACGCCGCGAGCTGGCGGGTCATGTTGACCTGGACCATGTGGAGCGGCACGTGGCCCGGCCCCTCGATCATGGTCTGGACGTCGTGCGCCCACGCGATCTTCGTCAGCTCCCCCAGCGTGTCCAGCTCGGCGAACTGGGCCTCGTCGTTGGCGTCGGCGATCGAGCCGGGCCGCAGGCCGTCGCCCAGGCTGAAGCTGACGTCGTAGGCCTGCATGATCTCGCAGATCTCCGCGAAATGCGCGTACAGGAAGCTCTCCCGGTGGTGGGCCAGGCACCACTTCGCCATGATGGAACCGCCCCGGGAGACGATGCCCGTGACCCGCTTCGCGGTGAGGGGGACGTGCGCGAGCCGGACCCCGGCGTGGATCGTGAAGTAGTCCACGCCCTGCTCGGCCTGCTCGATGAGGGTGTCCCGGAACAGCTCCCACGTCAGCTCCTCCGCCTTCCCGCCCACCTTCTCCAGCGCCTGGTAGATGGGGACCGTGCCGATCGGCACCGGGCTGTTGCGCAGGATCCACTCGCGCGTCTCGTGGATGTTCCGGCCCGTGGAGAGGTCCATCACGGTGTCCGCGCCCCACCGGATCGCCCAGACCATCTTCTCGACCTCCTCCTCGATCGTGGAGGTCACCGCCGAGTTGCCGATGTTGGCGTTGATCTTCACCAGGAAGTTCCGCCCGATAATGACGGGCTCCAGCTCGGGGTGGTTGATGTTCGCCGGGATGATCGCCCGGCCCCGCGCCACCTCGTCGCGCACGAATTCCGGCGTGATGCGCGCGGGGATGGACGCGCCCCAGGACTGGCCGGGGTGCTGCGCGGCATGCGCCGCGTCCGTCCGCTGCGCCTCGCGGATCGCCACGAATTCCATCTCCGGGGTGATGATCCCCTTCCGGGCGTAGTGCATCTGGGAGACGTTGGCGCCGGGATTCGCCCGCAGCGGCCGCCGGTCCGTCCGGAACCGCAGGGCGTCCAGCGAGGCGTCCTCCAGCCGCCGCCGTCCGTACGCGGACGTGATGCCCGGCTGCTCCGCCGCATCGCCCCGGCGCAGCACCCAGGCGCGCCGGACCGGGTCGAGGCCGCGCCGCACATCGATCGCGGCCGCCGGGTCGGTGTAGGGGCCGCTGGTGTCGTACACGAGGACCGGGGGGTTCGGCCGGTCCACCGGCGCGCCGCCCGGCCCCTGTTGGCGGGTCGGCGACTGGCTGATCTCGCGCACCGGCACCCGCAAGTCCGCGTGCAGGACGCCGGGCAGGTGGACCTTGCGCGAGGCCGGCAGCGGCCCGCGGCTGATCGTGGCCAGCTGGCGCTCGTCGACATCGTGCTGGGCGGCCTTCCGCGCGGCGAGTTCCACGGGGGTCATGGCATCCTCCTGACGTTCGGTTGGGGACCCGAGCCCGCGGCGGCACAGGCGGGGCACGGGCACCGCCGCCGCAGCAGGTCGAAGGCGTAAATCCCGGTCGTATGGCCGTCGCTCCAGGCCACGTGCAGGGCGTACCGCCCCACCACGCTCACCCCGAGCGGATGCACGTCCACCGGCAGGGCGGCCGGGTCGAGCATCGGCTTCCCGGTCAGCTCGTTCACGCACGAGGCGCACGGGCACGCCAGCCGGAGGGCGAAGGCCGGGTAGACGCTGTGGTGGCCGTCCGTCCAGACGATCTCCACGTCGTGGACGTTCGCCCTCCGGATCTCGGCGGGCACGGGGCCGGCCACGGCCACCATCAGAAATTCACCGCGATCTCGCGGCCCGCGTCGGCGGACATGTTCCGGATGCTCACCTGGGCCGCGACGGCGCGGGCGACCACGAAGAAGGCCTTGGCCAGCGGCGAGGCGGTGTTGGAGACCACGATGGGCGCGCCCGCGTCGGCCGTCTCGCGCACCGGGGTGGCCAGCGGGATCTCGCCCAGGAACGGGAGCCCGGCCTTTTCGGCCGCGGCCTTCGCGCCCCCGTGCCCGAAGATGTCCTCGCGGTGCTCGCAGTGCGGGCAGATGAAGTAGCTCATGTTCTCGATGACCCCAAGCACCGGGACGCGCAGCTTGTCGAACATCGTGATCGCCTTCTGCGCCACGTTGAGCGCCACGTCCTGCGGCGTCGAGACGATCACGGCGCCCGTCAGGGGGATCAGCTGGCACAGGCTGAGCTGCACGTCGCCCGTGCCCGGCGGGAAGTCCACGATGAGGTAGTCCAGCTCGCCCCACAGGACCTGCGTCAGGAACTGCTCGACCACCTTGTGGAGCATCGGCCCGCGGAAGATCGTGGCCTCCTCCGCCTTCATGAAGAACGCCATGGACATGAGCTTGATCCCGTGGGCCTCGGGCGGGACCAGCCGGTCGCCGTCGGTCCGCGGCGGCTCGGTCGCGCCCATGATCGCGGGGATGCTCGGGCCGTAGACGTCGAGGTCGAGCAGGCCCACGCGGGCCCCGCTCATCGAGAGCGCGAGGGCCAGGTTCGCGCTGACCGTGGACTTGCCCACCCCGCCCTTGCCGCTGGCCACCGGGATCACGTTCCGGACGCCCGTGAGGAACCCCGGGCGGGCCGCCGCGCTCATGGGCCGCACCCGGGACTCCATGGTCACGGCGACCTTCGTCACCCCGGGCAGCGCGGCCACCACCCGCTCGGCGTCGGCCTTGAGCTGGTCCTTGACCGGGCACGCCGGCGTCGTGAGCTCGAGGGCGAACGCGATCTCGCCCCCGCGGATGACCAGGTTGCGGACGAACCCGAGCGCCACGATATCGCGCCCCAGGTCGGGATCCTTGACGGCCGCCAGGGCCTGCAGCACCTCCGCCTCGCCGGGCATGGTCAGGTGCGGGTCAGGACGGGCAGCGGCCGCGGGGCCGCGGGGCCGCCCGGTGCGGACAGGTCCAGCATCCGCCGGACCGCCGCCTCGGCGCGCTGCCGCACCGGTTCGGGCATGGTGATCTCGAACTGGAGTTTCTCCAGCGAGTCCACGAGGTCCTCCAGCCGGTTGGCCTTCATGAACCGGCAGAGCTGGCAGGCCCGGTAGAACGTCTTCTCCGGGAGCTCCATGAACAGCCGGTCCGAGAGGCCGCACTCGGTGACCACGATGAACGACCCGGCCGGGCTCTGCTTCGCGTACGTCACCATGCCCTCCGTGGACAGCACCGCGTCCGCGAGGTCCACGACGTCCGGCCGGCACTCCGGATGCACCATCACCTTCGCCTCCGGGTGCATGGCCCGCATGTTGGCGACGGCCGCCGGGGTGATCTGCTGGTGGACGTAGCAGTTCCCCTCCCAGGGGATGATGACCTTGTCGGAGTGCTTCTGCACGTGCGCCGCCAGGTTCCGGTCGGGCACGAACAGGATGTGCCGGTTCGGCAGGGCGTTGACGATCGCCACGGCGTTGGCCGAGGTGCAGCACACGTCCGAAAGCGCCTTGACCTCGGCGGTGGTGTTCACGTAGCTGACGACCGCCAGGTCCGGGTACTGCGCCTTGAGCGCCGCGACGCGCGCTTCCAGCCCCTCCGCGGTCGCGGTGTCGGCCAGCGAACAGCCCGCGGCGAGGTTGGGCAGCAGCACCGTCCGGTCGGGGTTCAGGATCTTCGCGGTCTCGGCCATGAAGTGGACCCCCGCGAACAGGAGGACCCGGCCCTCGATCTCCCCGGCCCGGCGGGACAGGGCCAGGGAATCGCCGATGGCGTCCGCCACCTCGAAGATCTCCGGCCGCTGGTAGTTGTGCGCGAGGATAACGGCCCGCCGCTCGCGCTTGAGCTCCCGGATCCGGGCGAGCTGGAGGTCCATACGGGTACACGCCTCGGCCGAATAGCCGAGTCCGCCGAGCTTCTCGATCAGGGAGGCCGTGCCGCTCATGGGGTGGTTCCTTCAATCATTATACGGCCTGCCCGGTTCCGGTCAGCGCGCCGCCGCCGCGGCGTCCTTCACCCCGGTCACCTCGTACACGCGCAGCGGCTCGGCCTTCCCCTTGACCATCAGGGGCGGCAGCTCCGTCGCGGTGACCTGGTCGCGCACGAGCTCGTACGTGCTCTCCCCGATCATGACCTGGCCGGGCTTTGCGCTCGTCATGAACCGCGCCGAGGTGTTCACGGTGTCCCCGATGACGGTGTAGTCGGTCTTGACCTCCTCCGACCCCATGTTGCCGGCGACCATCGGGCCCGTGTTGATGCCGATGCAGATCGCCGTCGTCATGAGCCCCTGGCGCTCCCGCTCCTTGTTCAGCTTCGCCACCGCCTGCTGGATCTGCCACGCGCACCGGATGGCCCGGATCGCGTGGTCGGGCTGGGGGGTGGTGGCCCCCCACACGGCCATGGCCTTGTCCCCGATGAACTTGTCCACGTACCCCTTCTCCACGGCCACGGCGTTGGCCTGGACCTCCAGGTACGCGTTGATGATGCCGACGACCGCTTCCGGATCGAGCCGCTCGGTCAGGCCGCCCAGCTCGTTGTGGTTGCCGAAGATCGTGAACATCACCGTGGCGGTCTTCCGGGCGCCGCCGACCTTCATCGCGTCCGGGTTCTTGATGATCTCCGCCAGCAGGTCGCTCGACACGTACGAGCTGAAGGCGCCGCGCATCAGCTCCCGTTCGGCGAGCCCCTTGGCCATGTCGTTGAAGGCGTCCGTCAGCTCCCCGATCTCGTCGGCGCGCTTGAGGTCGATGTGGTACTTGAAGTTCCCCGACGCGATGGCGCGCACGCCCTGCTGGAGCATCCGGATCGGGCTGGTCAGCACGGCCGCGATCCCCACGGCCACGATCAGGCCGACGAGGAGGAGCGCCAGCGCCATGAGGACCAGGTAGGCCACGGCGCGGGCCACGGCCCGCTGCACCAGGCCCTGGCTCATGGCCAGGTAGACCGCGCCGTAGAACTGGGGGCCGGCGGGCCGCGCCGTCGCGCCCGCC
>CAYNUZ010000143.1:0-6634 GCA_964400385.1 uncultured bacterium
CGTAGGGGCGCTCGCCGTGTTCGACGACGGCACGGGTCCGGCGCTGTACGCGGGGGGCCTGTTCCAGACGTGCAAGTTTCAGAGTGGCGTGTGGACACAGGCGGGAACGAGTCAGGGCGATGTGCGGGCGCTGAGGGTGCTGGATGACGGGGACGGCGCCACCCTCTTTGCCGCGGGGCGGTTCGTGTACGGCGGCTCGGGGCCCGTCGGCCTGGTTAGCAAACTCGTCTCCGGCATCTGGCAGCCGCTCGGCGCAGGGTTGACGCAAGGGACGAATACCGGCGCGCAGGCGTTGTGCGGATACAACAGCGGATTCGGGCCGCGCGTGTACGTGGGCGGAGATTTCACGCAGGCGGGTGGGCAGCCCGACAAGGACTTCGCCTGCTGGGGCCAGCCGTGCTCGGCGCCGATCATCCTCACGCAGCCCCAGAGCCAGACGGTCGTCTTCGGCCAGGCCCTGCACCGGACCGTGGTGGCGACCGGGACCGCTCCCCTCTCGTATCAATGGCGCAGTAACGGGACGAACCTGGTCAACGACAGCCGCACCAGCGGCGTGACCGGGGCCGCGCTGAACCTGAGCTGGTGGTCGTTCGGGGATGAGGGGTCGTACGACGTGGTGGTGACCAACCCGCTCGGCACGACGACGAGTGATGCGGCGGTCGTGGATGTGCCGGTGGCGGGCTCGGGAGTCCCGGTGCAGGTGACGCCGGTGATGTACCCGCCCCAGCCCGTGCCGGGGATGCCGGCGGGGAACAACTTCCAGGACTTCCTGACCGGCGTGCTCTCCTCGACGGGCGAGATCGGCGTGCTGGGGTACATCAACGGGTTGCACAGCGCGGGAGGCCTGGCGAGCCTGGACCTGTGGAGCCAGGGCCAGATGCAGGTGATCCAGACGCGCGGGGATGCCGCGCCGGGGACGCCGGCCGGTGTCACGTTCGGGTCGCTGACCGGTGGTGACGGGTTCAATGACCACGCGATCGGCGCCGGCGGTGTGATCACGTTCGCCGGGACCCTGATCGGCCCCAACACGAGCGGGGTCAATGGCAAGGGCATCTGGCTCCACGACGCGGCGGGGACAGCGCTGGTGTCGCGCGGCGGGAACGACACGGGCATCCTGGGCACGGGCGTGCTCTTCGGCGACCCGGGGTTCCCGCGCGTTGGCGGAGCCGGGCGCGTGCTCTTCCGCTCGGCGCTGAGCGGTACGGGGATCACGAGCGCGAACAACAACGCCATCTTCTGCTGGGACCGGACCTCGGGGCTGTCGGTCGTGGCCCGCGAGGGCTCGCCCGCGCCGGGGACGAGTTCGAACTTCGTGGGCCTGGGCTCGGCGTTGCCGTGGATCAACGCGGCCGGGGATGTCGCGTTCATCGCGACCCTCAGCGGCGGGGGCGGGAACGGGCTCTGGGCCGGTCCGCCCTCGGCCCCGCAGCTCATCCTGCGCAGCGGCACGCAGGCCCCCGGGGCCGACGAGGGCGTGCTGTTCAGCACCGTCTGGGATAACGGGTACATCATGGGCGACGGGGGGAAGATCGCGGCCCAGATGTACCTGAGCACCGGGGAGTGGGGGCTGTACGTCTGGGACGGCTCGGAGCTCAACCCGATCATCGTGCCCAATCAGGCCGCGCCGGGGACGGACCCGGGGGCGACGTTCTTCGCCGCGCAGCCGCTGGCGATCAGCGCCAACGGGAGCGTGGTGTTCAACAGCAACATCGCGAACTCGGGTTCGGGGCCGGGGAACGGGACGTGGTTCGCCGACAGCGCGGGGATCGAGACGATCCTGCTGCAGAACTCGGGCTCGCCCCCGGGCGTGCCCGCGGGGATGGTGCCCGACTCCGGCACGGCCTCGTGCGTCGCGATCAACAGCGCCGACCACGTGGTGCTGGCCTGCCCGCTGCGCCTGAACGGGACAATCTACAAGGGCGTCTTCGGCTGGTCCCGGGCGACCGGGCTGTTCCCCATCGCCGTTCCGGGTCAGCAGTTGGAGGTCACGCCGGGCGTGTACCGCACCGTCAGCACGGCGACGATCTGGGACCTCGACGCCGGCGTGGACGGGCCCAACTCGCGCGATGTGAACGACCTGGGGACCGTGGCCGTGACCGTCTCTTTCACCGACGGCACCCGCGGCGTCTTCACCGGGGTCTGGCAGAACTTCCTGATCGGCTTCATCCCGTGCCCGACCGTGCTGAGCCCGCCGGCCGACACATCGGTCTACTCCGGCTTCGGGGCGCACCTCTCGGTCAGCGCAGCCGGACAGGGGCTCCTTTCCTATCAGTGGCGCAAGGGCGGCGTGAACCTGACGGACGGCGGACCGATTTCCGGGGCGCACGGGTCGGTGCTGACGATCAGCCCGGTGTCGAGCGCGGATGCGGGGTCGTACGACGTCGTCGTTTCCAACACCTGCGGCTCGGCGACGAGCGACGCGGCCGTCCTGACGGTGGTCTGCTACGCCAACTGTGACGCGAGCACTGTACCGCCAGTCCTGAACGTGATCGACTTTGCCTGCTTCCTCAACAAGTTCGCGGCCGGGGACCCGTACGCGAACTGCGACCACTCCGTCATTCCGCCGGTGCTGAACGTCAACGATTTCGCGTGCTTCCTGAACCGGTTCGCCTCTGGCTGCCCGTAAGGCGACCTGAGCGCGGATTCGGCGGTGTGCGGCCGCGGATTCCGGGAACCCCCCGTGGCATCGGGCGTCAGACCCGGATTCGGGTTGCCCTGTGGGGATGTCCTGCCGCGCGGCGGGGCGGGTGGGGGCGGGCCGGGCCCGATCCAGCAGCGGAGAGAAGGAGCGGGTCATGCGGACTCTCGGTGCGCTCGCGGCGCTGGCGCTGGGTGCGGGCACAGTGCGGGCACAGGAGCAGGTGGTGGCGTCCCTGCCGTGGCTCTTCGGGCAGACGGCCGGCCCGAACGGCACGGATTACGAGGGCGCGACGGACCGCGATCTGTGGATCGTCGAGGACTTCGGGATCGCTTCCGATGTCAACCTGACGCGGTTCGAGTCGTACGGGACGATCTTCCCGACGCCGCTGACGGTGATCGACGTGACGGTCCGGGTGTACGACGGGCTGCCGACCACGGGCAACCTGATCCTGCAGTCCGTGCCCGGGACGGGGCACGTGATCGTGAACGGGATCAACTACCGGTTGGCCGCGGACTTCGGCGGGCAGTTCCTGCGCGCGGGGAACTACTACGTCGTGTGGACGGCCGAGACGCACGGGACGCAGATCGCCATCTTCTGGGCCCAGGGCGGGCCGCACGCGGTCGGCGGCGGCGGGCCGGACAACGCCTGGCAGTGGAACCCGGGGCTGGGGTGGGGCTGGGCGACGGGGGCGATCCGCCCGGTGCCGGCGGACCTGCAGGGGAACGGGCAGACCGGGACGAACTTCACGCTGTACGGCACGCCCGGGTGCTACGCCAACTGCGACGGGAGCACGACCGCCCCGGTCCTGAACGTCAACGACTTCACGTGCTTTCTGAACCGGTTCGCCTCGGGCAGTGCGTATGCCAACTGCGACGGGAGCACGACGCCGCCCGTGCTCAACGTGCTGGACTTCACGTGCTTCCTCAACCGCTTCGCAGCCGGGTGCTGACGGGCGCGGCCCGGGGTCACTCGCAGAGGATGACCCGATTGAATCGTTTAGCGCCCTGGGCGATGACGTCGGCCGGGAGCGTGGAGAACGAGAGCCGCGCGTACCCAGTGAAATCGGCGCCGAACGCCGAGCCGGGGACCACGGCGATGCCCGACTGGATCAGCCGCTCGACCATCTCCGCTTCGACCTGAGCCGCGGCCCCCGACTTGCCCGCGGCCAGGTCGATGAAGCAGTAGAACGCGCCCTGCGGGGCGTGCGCATTGAGGCGCGGGTCGAGGTTGTCGGCCAGGGCGCTGGCGCGGAGCCGCATCTCGTTGCGGTAGGCCTTGAGCCAGGCCGGCGCGGCCGCGTGCGTGAGCGCCTTGGAGAAGGCGAACTGGATGGGCGTCGGGATGCCGGCGGTCTGGCTGTACTCGGCGCGGGTGAGCATGTCGATGAGGTCGGTGCGGCGGCTGACGGTGTAGCCGATGCGGAAGCCGGTCGCGGCGAAGGCCTTGGAGAACGTATTCACCACGGCCACGTTCTCCCAGCGCGGGTCGGCAATGGGGGAGTAGTGCTCGCCGGTGTAGGCCAGGTCCTTGTACGCCTCGTCGCAGATCAGCAGCACGCCGTACTTCTGGCACAGCGCGCACAGCCGCTCGATGTCCGCGCGGGGGAAGACGCGGCCCGTGGGGTTGTGCGGGGAGTTGAAGTAGAACGTGTCCACGCGCGGGAGCGTGCGCTCGACGGCCGCAAAGTCCATCGCCCAGCCGTTCTGCGGACTAAGCGGGATCGGGATGAACATGGTCTCGGTGTACGGGAAGATATTGTCGAACATGCACGACCAGCAGGGCGTGAAGCCGGCGCAGGCGCGGCCGCGGAAGTAGGAGAAGAGCAACTGCAGGCCCTCCTGTCCGCCGGCGGTGGCGAGGATGTTCGCGGGCTTGAGCCCCTCGATGCCGCGGCCGGCCAGGTCGTTGACGACCGCGTCCTTGAAGAACGCCTCGCCGCCGGACTTGGGGTACTTGGTCCAGCCCTTCTCGATGGCCTCGCGCAGGCCGTCGAGGATAAAGGGGGCGAGCGGGAACCCGACTTCGCCGCGCTGGAAGTAGATGAAGGGCTTGCCGGACTGGGCCTCGAACGCGGGCGCGAGGACGCGGGCGCGCTCGGAGACCTGGACGATCTTGGACAGACCGATATTGACGAACGTGGGATGGATTCGCATGGCGGCTCCGGGTGGGACGGCTGGCCGCCAAGAGTAGCGGGAGGTGTTCCGGTCTGCGGCCGGGTTCGGGCAAGTGAGGCGGACACCCCGCACAACCTGTCGGTTGCGCGCCGGAGCATCGCTGTCGGTTCAATCCATGCGCGGCCGTCGATTGGCCTCGCCGCACTCGGCGCGGACCCCGGACAAGCCGCCGAGCATTGATCGCGCGGCATCGTCAAGGTTCAGCAGGTCCAGAACCACCCGGCGGGCCAGATGGCGGACCACGCGGGCGCGGCACCGGATCCCGCCGTCGTGCCCCTGGAGGGTCAGCTCGACCGGCTGCCCGGACTTGATCCGCTTGAACCAGCCGAGGCGGATGCGGATGCCAGAGACCGAGAGGTCGATGATGCGGCCCAAGTCGGACCTGAGCGCGGGCCAAGCGATTCGGCCGCCGCGGCGGCGTTCAGGGTGCGGCTGGGCCTTGGCGAGATGGTCATAGGCGGCGTACATGGGTGTGCTCCCCACCGGGTCCGGTCTATGACGAATGTGCCATGGCTGCGGGTTCGAGCAAGGGGACCGGCCGCACGGGATGGCGCGGGTGGTGGGGATATGAGGGGCGTAGGGGTCGCATCGACTAGGGGAAATGGGCGGCGGTGGGCGAAGCCGCTGGACCTGCAGGCGGATTCAGGGCCCGACGACGACGATCTTGAACGTGCCGGGCTTCATCGCGGGGCGACGCTCGCCCTCCTTGGCCTGCTCGAACTCTGCGGTGGCCAGGTACATGCGCCGGGACTTGGGGTCCATGGCCATGGTGCGGGCCCGGGGAGCGGTCTTCAGGGTCTGGACGATCTCGAAGGGCTTGTCGCCGCCAGAGGAAATCACCGTGATCGTGCCATCGCCGCCGTTGGGGCTGATGGCGAAGCCGGCGGCGTCGAAGGCGGCGCCATCGGGGCCCTTGCCGATCGTCGGCGTGGCGACGACCTTGCCCGACTCGGTGTCGAGGACGACCATCTTCTGGTTTGCGCAGGCGGAGAAGACATGATGGTTCGCGGCGTCGAGGGCCAGGCCGGAGGGCTCCTCGCCGGGGGCCAGGGGCCAGCGGTGCTCGACCGTGCGCTTGTCGGCGTCGATGCAGAGGACCTCGCTGGTGTCCTCGACGTTCACGAAGATGCGGCCGTGGCCGTCGGCGGCGGCGAGCTCGGGCTTGCCGCCCATCGGGACGGTGCCGACGATCGAGAGGCTGTCGGCGTCGATGACGGTAGCGTCCTTCCCGCGGCCGTTGAAGCACCAGACGTGCTTGGTGGTCGGCTCGTAGATGATCACATCGGGGTTGGCGCCGGTAACGGCCGTGCCGAGGGGCTTGAGGGTTTCGGTGTCGAAGGCGGTGACAGTGTTGGAGCGGCCGTTGCTCGTGAAGCCCTTGTGGAACTCCGGGGCCAGGGCGACGTCGTGGACGCCGGCGGTGTCGGGGATGTCGCCGACGACCTTGCCGGACTCGGTATCCATGACCATGGTGTGCGTGCCGCGGGGGATGTAGAGGCGCTTGCCCTCGGCGTCGAGTGTGAGGCAGTCCCAGCCGCCCTCGCCGCCGAGCGTGAAGGTGCTGATGACGTGGTATGGGCCATCCGCCGCAGGTTTCTCGGCAGAAGCCGCGGGAGGTTGGGCGAGGGCGGGCAGGAACGCGATGAGGGCGAAACCGGGCATGGGGTGCTCCTTGGGCCGTAGTGCGGGGTACAGCGTACCACGGGATAGGCCCAAGCCTCAGAGGAGGTGCGGGGACTGATTGGGGCAAATTGTCACGGGCACCCGGCCGCGAACTGGTTGAGGAAGCAGGAGAAGTCCAGCACGTTGAGGATGGGCG
>CAYNUZ010000144.1:0-6588 GCA_964400385.1 uncultured bacterium
GCGGCCCGGCCGCCGGGCGCTGCCCGCCATCGCGCTGACCACGGACACGTCGGCGCTGACGGCCATCGGGAACGACTACGGGTACCGGTACGTGTTTTCCCGCCAGCTCGAGGCGCTGGCCCGGCCCGGCGACGTCGTGTTCGCCATCACCACCTCCGGCCGGTCCCCCAACGTGCTGGCGGGCGTCCGCGCCGCCCGCCGGCGCGGGGCCGGCGTGATCGGGCTGACGGGCTCACGCGGCGGCGCCTTCGCCCGGTCGTGCGATGCGGCCTTCGTCGTGCCGGCGGACACGTCGCCGCGCATCCAGGAGGCCCACATCGCGATCGGCCATATTCTCTGCGAACTCGCGGATGCGGAGTTCCATGCGGGCTGACCACGGCCGGCTGCGGCGGCTGCTCGGGCGGCTCGCCGGGAAGCGGATCCTGGTGGTGGGGGACGTCATCCTCGACGAGTACCTGCTGGGCGACGTCCGGCGCATCTCGCCGGAGGCCCCCATCCCGGTGTTCGAGGTCCGGGAGGAGACCGTCAACCTCGGCGCCGCCGCGTACGTCGCCAGCCTGGTCCGGGAGCTCGGCGGAAGGCCGTCGCTGTTCGGCGTGGTCGGCGACGACGGCAACGGCCGCCGGCTGCGCCGGATCCTGGCGGACCGCGGGATCGGGGCGGAGGGGCTCCTCGCCGACCCGGACCGGCCCACCATCATCAAGACCCGGGTGATCGCCTCCCACCAGCAGATGATCCGCATTGACCGCGAGCGCGTGCACCCCGTGGCCGCCGCGTTCACGGCCCGGCTGCTGCGGCAGGTGGACCGGGAGCTGGCGCAGGCGGACGGGGTCATCTGTTCCGACTACGACAAGGGGCTGTTCACCCCCCCGCTCATCGCGGGCGTGGTGCGTGCCGCGCGCCGGCGCGGCATCCCGGTGGTGGTGAACCCCAAGCCGCACCTCGCGTTGCGGTTCCGCGGCGCGACGCTGGTGAGCTTCAACCATTTCGAGGCGGCGGACCTCCTCAAGCGCCCGCTGCCCGATACGGCGGCGCTCGTCCGCGGCGGGCAGGAGCTGCGGCGGAAGCTGGGGGGACGGGGACTGCTGATCACGCGCCGGGAGCACGGCATGGCGCTCTTCGCCGGCGGGCCGCCCGTCTCGATCCCGACCCGGGCCAAGGAGGTCTTCGACGGGACCGGGGCGGGCGATACCGTGATCGCGACGATCGGGCTGGGACTGGCGGCCGGGGGGGCGCTCGCGGACTGCGTGCACCTCGCCAACGTCGCCGCGGGGATCGAGGTCGGCAAACTGGGGTGCGCCGTGGTCGGCCCCGACGAAATCAGGAGGGAGCTGCGATGAGGATTGTCCGCTGGACCGTGTCCGTCCTGCTGCTGGCCGCCTGCGCCGGGGCCGCCGAGTGGACCGCGACGATCGACCAGGTGACGGGCATCATCCGTACCCGCACCGGGGATGCCGGCGACTGGCGGCAGGGCGCGCAGGGGCAGAAGCTCTCCGCCGGCGACTCGATCCTGACGCTGGAGTCCGCCCGCGCCCAGCTCCTGTTCTCGGACGGGACGCGGACCCACCTGGGCCCGCATACCCAGCTGCGCATCGGCGGCGACGGCGCCCACGCGCGGTCCCTGTCGCTCCTGCGCGGCTGGACCCGGATGGTCGTGGCGAAGATCGGCGGCGAGGCGGGGCTCGAGGGCCTGACCGTCACCACGCCCACGGCGGTCGCGGCGGTGAAGGGCACCGATTTCACGCTGGCGGTCAGCGACGAGGTCACGGACATCGCGGTCGCCGAGGGCGCGGTGCTCTGTTCGGACCGCGCGCAGCGGTACCAGGTCCTGATGCGCCCCGGCGAGGCGGCGCGGTGGGACCGCAACGGGCTCTGGCAGCCGGTGCGGCGGCTGAGCGACGAGGAGCGGGCGGCGATCGGGGCCAGCGAGCCGTCAAAGGCGCCGGACGGCCTGCGGTTCGGCGGGTACATCACCGCCAACTACCAGGCGCTGAAGGAGGGACGCGGCGGGTTCTCCCACCCGTGGCTGGGGCTTTCCCCGCTCAACCCGATCGAGGCCACCCGCAAGCAGACCCGGTCCACGTTCTCCAACCCGTGGATGAGCGTCCAGGCCGAGTCGCCCCTGGGCCCGCGGGCGCACACGTTCTGGGAGCTGTGGCTGCTCAAGGGGGCCTGGAACCAGTTTCCCGGCCTCGAGAACGCCCCGGGGAAGCTCGAGGTGTTCCAGGCCTGGGCCGAGGCGGACGTTGTGACCACCGCGCACGGGCCGGCGCCGCTCACCGTGCGGGCCGGGGTGATGCCGGTGCCCATGGGGCTCCTCAACCAGGACCCCGCGCTGCCCCGGCGGACCTTCGCCTCCTATCCGCTCTCCGCGATCCACATCGTGCCGGTGCCCTGGCAGGACGTGGGCGCCCAGGTCAGCGGCGGGGTCGCGCTGGGCGCCGGGGCGATCCGGTACCAGGCGATGGTGATGAACGGGCTCCAGATCGAGCCGGCGGACGGGTGGCAGAACCCCCTGATCCAGTCGGACGGGCTGTGGTGGGCCCGGCCCAGCGAGCTGGAACGGACCTTCGGGCGCGACAACAACGTGAACAAGGCCGCGGCCGGCCGGCTCGGGATCACCGCGGTTCCGGGGATCGGGGTGGGCGCCTCCGCGTATACCGGCAAGGTGGACATGACGGGGACCAACGGGCTACTGATCCTGGCCGGCGACGCGAGCCTGGGGGGCCGGCTGGCCGGCCTGGACCTCACCCTGCGCGCCGAGGGGGGCCGGGCGGATATCTCCCGCACCTCGGCCTTCGGCAACCTCCCCTCGGTCGGCGGGTATGCCGAGCTGGAGATCACCCCGGCGGGCTGGCCGGTGACGCTCGGCGGCGGCTACTCGCGGGTCGCGCTCAAGAAGGTCAACGGCACGCGGGTGGACGAGCCGTACGCCGCGCTCGCGTTCCGGCTCGTGCCCGAGATGACTTTCAAGATCCAGGGGGAGCAGTACCAGGCCTCGAGCGGCGGCAAGCCGGTCCAGGCCCTGATCGCCCAGGTCGCTTCCTTCTGGTGATCACCAAACCCATTCCGCTCACCCGGGCCGTCGCACTCCGGCGGGCGGCCCGGCGGGCGCGCCGCAAGGTCGTCTTTACCAACGGCGTCTTCGACCTGCTGCACGTCGGCCATGCCCGGTACCTCGCCGCGGCCCGCCGGTGCGGGGACCTGCTCATCGTCGGGCTCAATGCGGACTCATCGGTGCGCCGGATCAAGGGCCCGAAGCGGCCGATCGTCCCCCAGTCCCAGCGCGCCGAGATGCTCCTGGCGCTCGGGTGCGTGGACCACGTGGTGGTGTTCGCCGACGAGACCCCCTTCCGGCTCATCAAGGCGCTCCAGCCGGACGTCCTGGTCAAGGGGGCGGATTGGGCGGCCGACGACATCGTGGGGGCCGACATCGTGAAAGCCGCAGGGGGCCGGGTGGTCCGGGTCCGGATCGCGAAGGGCTGGTCCTCGACCAACCTGATCAAGCGGATCCTTTCCGCCTACCACCACTGAAATGGGCCGCCCGGCGGCCTGCGTCTGCATCATTCCTTCCCGGTACGGATCCACCCGGCTCCCGGCCAAGCCCCTGCAGCGGATCGGCACCAAGCCGCTCGTACAGCATGTCTGGGAGCGCGCCCGCGAGGCGCGGGTGTTCGACCGGGTGATCGTCGCCACCGACGACACGCGCATCCGGGACGTCGTGACCGGGTTCGGCGGGGAGGCCGTCATGACCTCTCCCGCGCTGGCGTCCGGGACGGACCGGGTCGCGGCGGTGGCCCGGACGCTGCGCGCCCCGCTCATCCTCAACCTCCAGGGCGACGAGCCGTTCATCGCCCCCCGGGGGCTGGCCGCGCTCGTACGCGCCATGCGGCGCGATCCGCGGTGCCCGTTCGGCACGCTGGCGCGGGTCACCCCGTGGGCCGCGATCGCGCACAATCCGAACGCCGTCAAGGTGGTCACCGATGGCCGCGGCCGCGCGGTCTACTTCTCCCGCTCGCCCGTGCCGTACGACTGGACCGGCAGCGCCACCCTGCTCCACCATGTGGGCGTCTACTGCTACCGCCGCGCCTTCCTCCAGCGCTTCGCCCGGATGCCCCGGACCGCGCTGGAGGTGCGCGAGCGACTTGAACAGCTGCGGGTTTTCGAGTATGGTATCCACCCGAAGGTCGTGGTGACCGCGACGCCAGCCTTGAGCATCGATACAACCCAGGATCTCAAGCATGCACGGGAATGGCTGAGTCAACGAGGCCCTCGCCGCGTCACAGGCAGACGAAGCATCAGTCGCCGAAACTGATCTTCGTCACCGGCGGCGTAGTCTCCTCTCTGGGCAAGGGCATCGCCGCCGCCTCGATCGGGACCCTCCTCGAAAGCCGCGGCTTCAAGATCACGATCCAGAAGCTCGACCCCTACATCAACGTGGACGCCGGCACGATGAATCCCTTCCAGCACGGCGAAGTCTACGTGACGCAGGACGGGGCCGAGACCGACCTCGACCTCGGGCACTACGAGCGGTTCACCCACGCGGTGCTCTCCGCGCACAACAACCTCACCACCGGCAAGGTGTATGGGGGCGTCATCGCCAAGGAGCGCAAGGGCGACTACCTGGGCAAGACGGTGCAGGTCGTGCCCCACATCACCGGGGAGATCAAGGAGCGGATCCTCCAGGTGGTCCGCGAGTCGCAGGCCGACGTGGCCATCATCGAGATCGGGGGGACGATCGGGGACATCGAGAGCCTCCCCTTCCTCGAGGCGATCCGGCAGCTCCGGATCGACCTGGGGCCCGACCGCACGCTCTACACCCACGTGACCCTGGTCCCGTACATCGCCTCGGCCGCCGAGGCCAAGACCAAGCCCACCCAGCACTCCGTCGGGGAGATGCGGCGGATCGGGATCCAGCCGGACGTGCTGCTCTGCCGCACCGACCGGCCGCTGTCCCGCGACGTGCGGCTCAAGATCGCGCTGTTCTGCAACGTGGACGAGGACGCGGTCATCCAGGCGCCGGACGTCAGCACCGTGTACGAGGTGCCGCTCAAGTTCCGCGAGCAGCACCTCGACGACGTGCTCCTGCGGCGGCTCAAGCTCACGCCGCGGGTGCAGGACCTCAAGGCCTGGACGCGGCTGGTCGGCCGGATCAAGCACCCGGTCCACCAGGTCCAGCTCGCCGTCGTGGGCAAGTACGTGGACCTCAAGGACGCGTACAAGTCCATCGCGGAGTCGTTCACGCACGCCGGCGCGTTCAACAACGCGCGGGTCAACGTGAAGTGGATCGACTCCGAGCGGGTCGAGGACGAGGGCGTGGGGCTGCTGGCGGGCATGCACGGGATCCTCGTGCCGGGCGGGTTCGGGGACCGGGGGATCGAGGGGAAGATCGCCGCCATCCGGTATGCGCGGGAGCGGAAGGTCCCGTTCTTCGGCATCTGCCTGGGCATGCAGCTCGCCTCCATCGAGTTCGGCCGGTCGGTGCTGGGCCTCAAGCGCGCCAATTCGACCGAGTTCGACCCCCAGACCCCCCACCCGGTCATCGACCTCATGCGCGACCAGAAGAACGTGAAGGAGCTGGGCGGGACGATGCGGCTCGGCTCCTACCCCTGCCGGGTCCTCAAGGGCTCCCAGGCGCTGCGGGCCTACGGCCAGGAGGTCATTTTCGAGCGGCATCGGCACCGGTACGAGTTCAACAACGCCTACCGGGACCGGTACCAGAAGGCCGGGTTCACGTTCAGCGGGGTCTCGCCGGACGGCCGGCTCGTGGAAATCATCGAGCTGGCCGGCCATCCCTGGTTCGTCGCGGGCCAGTTCCACCCCGAGTTCCAGTCCCGCCCGATGACCCCCCATCCGCTCTTCCGGGAGTTCGTCCGCGCGGCGCTGGACCACGCCCGCCGCCGGCAGGGGCACTCCAATGGCGACGCCGGGGCATGAGCCCGTTCCCGGCGGCACCTGGGTGCTGGCCATTGACGGCGGCGCACGCGGCAACCCGGGGCCGGCGGGGGCCGGCGCGGTGCTCTACGATCCCGCGGGCGTCCGTGCGGACGGCCGCGCCTTCCCGCTCGGGACGATGACGAACAACGCCGCGGAGTACGAGGGCCTCGTGCGCGGGCTGGCGATGGCCCGGGAGCGGGGTGCGACCCGCCTGCTGGTGCGTTCCGACAGCGAGCTGCTCGTGCGCCAGATGACCGGCGCGTACCGGATCAAGGCGCCGCACCTGGCGGCGCTGGCGGACCGGGCCCGGGTGCTTGCCGCCGGGTTTGCGGCGGTGGCCTACGCCGCCGTCCCGCGCGAGCGGAATACGGAGGCCGACCGGCTGGCCAATGCGGCCATGGACGAGGTGGAGCGCGGCCGCGCCGGGGGGAACGGATGACCATCCTGCTGGTGTTCTTCGGGTTCTTCACCCTGCTGTCCGGCGTCGCGCTTGTCAAGTTCGAGGGCAACCCGATCTTCATCTTCACCCTGGCTCTGTGCGTCGCCTCCCTCGTGACGATCTGGCAGATTGACCGGGAGGCCTCCCCGCGTTCCGGGTCTCCGGCCCGCCGGCCGGCGCGCCGCCGCCGCTGATCCCCGTGCGCCCCGGCC
>CAYNUZ010000145.1:0-6575 GCA_964400385.1 uncultured bacterium
CGGTCGTCCCGCGGCCGCGCGGCCGGGCGCCCGCCAGCGGGTCATGCTGGCCGGAGCGGTCCTCTCCGGTGGCGTCATCGCGCCGGTCCTGCTGATGTTCGGGCTCCGCGCCGCTCCCGCGGCCTCGGTCGCCCTCTGGCTGGCGCTGGAGATGCCGGCGACCGCCCTGCTGGCCTGGGCCTGGTTCGGGGAATTCCTCGGCCCGCGCGCGGTGGGGGCCGCCGGGCTGGCCGCCGCCGCGGGCTTCCTCCTGGCCTCGCCGGCGACTTTCCACCTGGCGTGGGCGGGGGGACTGGTCGTCGGCGCCGCGATCTGCTGGGGGCTCGACAACAACCTGACCGCGCAGGTGGACGGCTTCACCCCGGCGCGATACACGCTGCTCAAGGGGCTGGCCGCCGGGGCCGTGAACCTGGCGCTCGGGTTCACCCTCGAGGGGCGGCCGGCGGCGGCCCCGGTCGTGGCCCTCCTGGGGATCGGGGCGGTCGGGTATGGCGGCTCGCTGCTCCTGTACGTCGGCGCCTCCCAGCGCCTCGGCGCGGTGCGGGCCCAGACCCTCTTTGCCACCGCCCCCCTCTTTGGCGTCGCGCTGGCGCGGGCCTGGCTAGGGGAGCCGGTCGGCCTCCTGCACGCCGGCGCGGCCGTGCTGGTGGGGGGCGCGGTCGCACTCCTGCTCACGGAGCGCCACGTCCACCGCCACGCCCACGCCGCACAGCGCCACGTCCACCCGCACCGGCACGACGACGGCCACCACACCCATCGGCATCCGGGGCAGCCGGCGTCGCTGCGGCACACGCACGCCCACCGGCACGTGCCGCTCGTCCATGTGCATCCCCACCGGGCCGACCTCCACCACCACCATGCCCACTGAGGCGCGGCACCCGCTCCGGGAAGTCGCCGCGTATTTCCTCAAGCTGGGCTGGCTGGCGTTCGGGGGGCCGGTCGGGCAGGTCGGGCTCATGCACCTGGAGGTGGTCGAGCGCCGCCGGTGGATCGACGAGGACGAGTTCCTCCGGGCGCTGAACTTCTGCCATGTGCTGCCGGGCCCCGAGGCCACCCAGCTGGCGATCTACATCGGCTGGCGGAAGGCCGGCTGGATCGGGGGCGTCCTCGCGGGACTCCTCTTCATCCTGCCCGGCTTCCTCACGCTGTCCCTGCTCGGCTGGCTCTACGTGCACTTCGGGCAGGACCCCCGGGTCCTGTCCGTGCTCTGGGGCTTCCGGCCGGTGGGATTGGCGCTGCTGTTGGCCGCGCTGGTCCGGATCTCCCGCGCCACCCTCAAGACCCCGCTGGCCGCGGGGCTGGCTGTGGCGGCGTTCGCCGCCTTCTTCCTCGCGGGGCTCCCGTTTCCCGTGGTCCTGATCGGGTGCGGACTCGCCGCGCTGGCCGCCCCACGGCTCTCCCACGGGCCGGTGATGGCCACCGTCCTCGGGGCCCTCCTGGCCCTTCCCGGCCACGCCCTGGCTGCCGAATCCGCCGGAAAGCGGCTGGCCGACATCTCCTGGTTCTTCCTGAAGGTGGGCCTCTTCTCGTTCGGCGGGGCGTACGCCGTCCTGCCGTACCTGCGCGCCGGGTCGGTCGGCACCTACGGCTGGATCACCGACCACCAGATGATCGACGCGCTGGCGCTGGGGGAGACGACCCCCGGGCCCCTGATCTCGATCGGCACGTTCGTGGGCTTCCTCGCGGGCGACGGCGCGCAGGTTCCGTGGTGGGGGGCGGTGGCGGCCACCTTCTGGCTGTTCCTGCCCTCGTTCGTCTTCGTGCTCGGCGCCGTCCGGCACATGGACCGGCTGGTGGCGCTGCCCGGCGTGAAGCCGTTCCTCAAGGGCGTGACCTGCGCCGTGGTCGGGCTCATGTTCTCCATCTCAATTCCGATGGCGCAGGTCGCCACGACGCCCGGGGGCCGGTTCGATCCGTTGACGCTGGCCCTCGGGCTGGCGGCCTTCACCGTGGTCCAGTCCTGGCGGAACCGCCTGAACGTGGTGGCCGTGGTCCTCGGCGGGGGCGCGCTCGGCCTGCTGCGCGCCCTCCGGCTATGATCTGACCGGGCCATGAAGTGGATCACGCGCGAACACGTGAAGGTGGACCGGGTGGCCTGCCCCTGGCTGATCCGGAAGTTCGTCGACCCCCGGGCCGAGTTCCTGTTTGTCCCGGCCGACCAGGTCGCCGCCGTCGCCGCGCGGGAGGGGGCCACCTCGTACGACTGCCCGGGGGACGATCTCGGGCACCACGGCAAGGAGTGCTCGTTCGAGGCGATCCTCAAGCAGTACCACCTGACGGGCAACCGGGCCCTCGTGCTGCTGGGACGGATCGTGAACGGCGCCGACACCGACAATACGCTCTGGCACCAGCCGGAGGGCCCCGGCCTCAACGCCGTTGCGGAAGGCTTCCGCCACCTCGGCCTCACGGATGACCATGCCGTCCTCGCCGCCGAGTTCATCGTGTATGACGCCCTCTACGCCTACTGCGAGGAGATGATCCGGCGCGGCAAGTCCGCGGGAGGGTTCGCATGATCCCCGCCATGCTCCTGGCCGCCGCCGCGGCCGCCTCCGGCACCACGGTCACCTTCGACCAGGGGTTCTCCTCCATCCAGCCCATCGTTGGCGTCTGGGAGTTCGTGCCGGACGCGGCCGGACCGCAGGTCATGGTGCGCGGCGACCGATGGGCGACCGCTCCGGAGGCCGGTGCGGCCGCCAAGCTGGCTTCGTTCTTCCGCGGGATGCCCGAATCCATCCTCGACGAGGTCAAGGCGTACTATTACTTCCCGCTGGCGCTGGTCAAGGACCGGGAGTTCACGAACGGCGACCTCGCGGTCGAGATCATGCCGGTGTCGGGCAGGGTGGACCAGGCCGGCGGCATCGCCTTCGGCATGACGGATCCCTCGTCGTACTGGGTGCTGCGGATCAATGCCAACGAGGACAACTGCATGCTGTTCGAGTACGTGAAGGCCCGCCGGCTGGCCCGGCACAACCAGAAGCTGGCCCTCCGGTCGGGCGTATGGCATACCTTGACGGCTTCGATCGCCGGTCAGCACCTGACGGCGCTCGTCGACGGCAAACCTGCCTTCGCCTACGACCTGCCCCGCCCCGTGTCCGGCCGCCTGGGCCTCTGGTCCAAGGCCGACTCCGTGACCCGGTTCCGGAGGTTCGTCATGACGCCAAGCGTTCAATCATTCAAGTAAGGAAAGCCGTCCCCCCTGCGTCGCCGGAGTCCTGGGCCGACAAGATACGCGGCAAACCGGTTTCTTGAGGTGGTTGCATTTTGTGACCACCTCAATTTCCGGCAAGCCTCTAAAGGTTTTTGAGGATCCAGTCCACGGCCTCGGGAAGGGCCGGGACGATGGCGGAAGGCTTGACCCGCCGGGACTCGGCCAGGATGCGGTGCTCCTCGCCATACCCGGTGCGGACCAGCACGCCGAACCCCCCGAGGTTCATCCCGGCGTACACGTCCTGCAGCCGGTCGCCGACGACGACCACGCCGGTGAGCGAGCCGTCCGTCTTCCGGGCCGCCGCCACGACCTGTCCCGTGCGGGGCTTGCGGCAGTCGCAGACCCGGCGGAAGACCGGGTCGCCGGCCAGCGGGTGGTGGGGGCAGTACTCGACGTCGTCAATGCGCGCGCCCTCCCGCGCCAGCACCTCGACCACCCGCGCATTGGTGGCGTGCATCATCTCCAGGGAGTAGTAGCCGCGGCCCACGCCGGACTGGTTGGTGGCGATGGCCACGAGCCATCCCGCGCCGTTCAGCCGCCGGATGGCCCCCGCCGCCCCGGGCAGGAGCTGGACCCCCTCCGGCCGGGCGAGGAAGTGCCGGTCGGTGATGATCGTCCCGTCGCGGTCGAGGACGCAGAGCTTCTTCATGAGGAGGCTATCCTACACCCCCCCAGCCCCGGAGCCCCGTTCCCCCCCCGCGACGGGGGGAGAGGGAACGGGATGCCGTGCGGTCAAGCTCCCCGGGGGGCGTCCTGGAACTGGAGGTCGCAGAGGCGGCGGTAGAGGCCGCCCTGCCGGAAGAGCGCCTCGTGCGTGCCGTGCTCCACGATCCGGCCGCGGTCCAGGACCACGATGAGGTCGGCCCGGCGCACGGTCGAGAGCCGGTGCGCCACGATCAGGACGGTCCGGTTGGCCATGAGGCCGTCGAGCGCCCCCTGGATCAGCGCCTCGGAGGCCGCGTCGAGCGATGCGGTCGCCTCGTCGAGCACCAGGATGGGCGCGTCCTTGAGGAACGCGCGGGCGATCGCCAGCCGCTGGCGCTCGCCGCCGGACAGCTTCACCCCCCGCTCGCCGATCAGCGTGTCGTACCCCTGCGGCATGGCCATGATGAAGTCGTGGGCGCCCGCCGCCTGCGCCGCGGCGGTCGTCTCGGCCGGGGTCGCGTCCGGCCGGGCATACAGGAGGTTTTCGCGCGCCGTGGCATTGAACAGGAGGACCTCCTGCGACACCAGCGCGACCTGGCCGCGCAGCGACGCCAGCGTGGCGCCGCGCAGGTCCCGGCCGTCCAGCGTCACGCGGCCCGCGACGGGGTCGTGGAACCGCAGCACCAGGTCCACCAGCGTGGTCTTGCCGGCCCCGCTGGGCCCCACGAACGCCACCCGCTGGCCCTTGAGGATCGAGAGCGCGATGTCGGACAGCACGGGTTCCCCGGGCCGGTACCCGAAGGTCACGCCGTGGAACTCGAGGGCGCGGGCCAGCGGGGCCAGCGCCACCGCGTCCGCGGCGTCGCGGATCTCCGGCTCCTCGTCGAGCAGCGGGAAGACCCGCTCGGCCGCGCCCAGCCCGGTCTGGATGTTGTTCCACAGCCCGTTGAGCTGCTTGATGCTGGGGTACAACTGGAGCGTCGCCCCCAGGAAGGTCACGAGCGCGCCGCCGGTCATGGTCTGCCTGAGAAGGATCTCGTACCCGGCGTACAGGACCAGCCCGGCGAACCCGGCCGCACCGATCGTCTCCATGATGGGGGAGGACCTCGCCTGGACCCGCAGCGCCCGCAGGGCCACGCCCAGCTGCTCGGCCAGCTTCGCGCGCCACCGGGCGATCTCCCGCTCCTCGCCCTGGTAGGCGTGGACCAGCTTCACCTGGGCCAGCGCCTCCTCGAGGTGCGCCGTCAGGTCCCCGGCCAGCTCCTGCACCTGCCGGGACAGGCCCCGCAGCCGCCGGCCGAAATTGCGGATCGGCCAGACCGCGACCGGGAACACCAGCAGCGCCAGCGCCGCCAGCTTCCAGTTGAGGTACAGGATGAAGCCCGACAGCCCCAGGATCGAGATGATGGACGAGGTCGCCGGGCCGAACATCTGGGTCAGCATCTGCTGCATGGCCCCGACGTCGGTGATCACCCGCGACATCAGGTCCCCGGTCTTGCGGTCGTGGAAGAACCGCAGCGACAGCCGCTGGAGCCGGGTGAAGAGCGCCAGGCGCAGGTCGAACACCACCCGCTGGCCGACCCAGCCGACGAGGTAGTCGGCCAGGTACTTGAACAGCCCCTTCAGGAGGGTGGCCGCCAGCCCCAGCCCCGCCAGCCGCGCGACGGTGTGGTAGACCGCGAGCCGCTCGGCCTCGGACCCGGGCCGCGCGAACAGCCCCTCGTCCAGCAGCGGGCGGATCAGGTTCAGCGTCACCACCGTCAGCCCCGCCACGGCCGCCATGCACACCAGGGCGACCGCGATCCTGGCCCGGTACGGCCGCATCCACCCCAGGAGCCGGCGCAGGAGGCGGCCCGGCGTCCCGCCGGTGGCGGGGATCATTCGTTGGCCCGCCGGCCGAACCGCAGCGAGAGCGTGATCCGGTGCGCGAACCCCAGGGCGCCCACCGGCGCGAAGGTGTAGTCCAGCGACCACAGGTCGTGGTGGGCGCCCAGCCCGGCCGCGTACGCCACCCCGCCCCCCTCGGCCATGTCCACCTCGACCCGGGCGGTGCCGCCGAACCATTCGCCCGCCTCCACGCCCAGCCCGCCGCGCGCCGGGCCCCACGCGGCGAAGGAGGCCCCGGCGTACGCGCGCACGGGGATCTCCAGCGGCTCGTACCGGACGCCCGCGTCCCAGGAGAGCGGCAGCGGGTCGCGGGTCGCCCCGGTGCGGATCTCCAGCCCCACCCCGCGCGCCGCGGCGCCCACCGTCCATTCGGGGGAGAGGACGACCAGCAGACCCGCGTCGGCGGCCAGCGCCTCGGTGCGGTCGTCACCCGCCTGCGCATGGGCCATCCGGGTGGAGGCGCCGAAGGCGACCCCCTCCGTCAGCCACGCCGCGCCCAGCACGGTGGCCTGCGCGGCCTGAAGCTTGTCGAGCGCGCCGTTGCCGTCCGGCAGGATTTCCGTGGTGACCGGCACCGGGTCGTGCAGGAAGAGGAAGGCGCTGCCCCCCACCGACCCGGTGCGGCCGGCGGGCGCCATCACGCTCAGGGTCTCGCCGAAGAACCCGTCCGTCCACGCCAGGTGGGTCGCCCCGAAACTCCATTCCCGCCGCAGGACCATCGCCGCCGGATTCCCGAAGAGGGCCGACTCGCCCTCGGCGGTCGGGCCGCCCGCCGGGCCCAGCGCGGCGGAGCGGGCGTCCCCGGCCAGGGTCATGAAGAGGTCGCCCTCCCGCC
>CAYNUZ010000146.1:0-6418 GCA_964400385.1 uncultured bacterium
AGCGGGGAGCCGGTCCAGAGGCCCGAGCCGGAGGGGGTGGTGGTCGCCTCGAACGTCGTCTGACCGGCGCTGTTGATCGAGGCGCTGGAGGTGAACGTGGCGAAGGTGCGTCCGGGGTCGCCGGGGGTGGCGTCGCCGGTGTGGGCGATGAGCGACATGGCGCCGGGGGTGCCGAACCAATGCGAGGAGCCCGTGTTGGCCGTGCCAATCGTGCCGGTGTTGACCTGCATCGCCAGGGTGCCGCCGCCGTAGGAGAGGCTGCCGAAGCTGGTGACGATCAGGCCGCTGTGGCCCGGGACAGGGTCGCCGTATTTCAGACAGACCTCGGGACCCGAGCCGCGGTCCAGGTAGACGGCGCTCCCGGTCGTCGAGAGCCCGGCGCTGAAGACCACGCCGCCGTCGGGCAGGGCGAACGCGCCGCCGAGGGTGGTCAGGGTTGAGCCAGGAATGCCCGGGGCGGGGTCGCCGGTGTGCGCGAGGATGACCGGCCCGGCCGGAGTGACGCGGCACACCACTTGCCCACCGGTGCTGAGTGTCGCGGTGAAGGCGACGGGGCCGTTGGGGGCGATGGTCTGCTCGATGCCGCTGATCGGGAAGAGCGTCGTGCCGGCCGGAAGCGTGGGGTACGGCGTGCGGTACCAGACCAGGGCCGAGGCGGTCGGCGCGTGGGCCGCGCCGGCCAGGGCGAGCAGGGTGAACAGGGATCTTTGCACGACTTGTCGCCGCATGGTTCAGCTCACCCACAGCCGCCGGCGAAACGGTTGATGAAGCACGCAAAGTCCAGGACGTTCACGGGCAGGGGAGTTCCGTCGCAGTTGGCCATCGGGTCCCCTGCCGCGAACTTGTTCAGGAAGCAACTGAAGTCCAGGACATTCAGGATCGGGGGCGTCGTCGAGTCGTCGCAGTTGACGTAACACACGGCGGGGACGAAGGCGCGGGCCGTGAGCACCGTGCCGGGCGTCTTCCAGAGGGTGAGCGAGGCGTTGCCGATCGAGGGGGGCTGGTACGAGTCGAAGCGGAAGTTGTAGAGCGTCCCCCACAAGAGACCGTTGGCGTTCGGGTCGGTCGCGTAGGGCGTGGTCGCCCAAGAGGCCGTATCGCTGCCGCGCGTGAAGGTCCAGTCGCCGCCGTCGCGGGTCACGCTGTTCACGCCGTCGCCGTCGGTGTAGGCGACGCTGTGGAACGCGAAGTTGGAGGAGTTGTAGCCGACGTAGAGCGGAACGGAGAAGGCTCCGACGCCCGCGTCCGCGTTGAGGTTGTACAGAGCGTACTCGTAGTGCAGGATCCCGCCGCCGATCGGGGTCACGGCCGAGGACAGGACGAGCGTGCCGCCGCCGGGGATGGCGATGTGGGTTTCCATTACGCTTAGGTCCGCGGCCTGCCAGGCCGCGATCGCGGGGGTCTCGGGCACCGCGGCCGAAGCGGCGAGGCTCATCGTGAACTCGCCCGGACCGCCGGTAAAACTCACGCCGCGGTATGTGGCGTTGTTGGCGCCGTTGCCGGCGGTGGCGTCGTCGGGGGCGATCGCGAGGGCCTCGACGAAGAACTGGTCGGTGGTATTGAGGTCCGCGGTGCTCGCCTGCAGCCGCCGCGCGATCGGGCCGGAGAAGGCGGGGTTGGCCGGCGGGTAAGCGAACGACCCCGTCGTCGGATTGACCTGCCAGCGCGGGCTCAGGCCGGATTGCGAGCCGGCGAAGGCGGCGGTGTCCACGGACGAGCAGCCCACACCCAGGTGGCTGCAATCCGGGGGCGGGGTGCAGGTCGCGCACGGGTTGTTCATCGAGAGCGCGCAGACGCCGTGGTACACCCAGGACTGGCCGACCTGCTCGAAGCGCGTCGTCCCGTTGACGGTGCTCAGGCGGAAGAGGTTCTGGGCGACGATGGGATGGGCCGCGGGACGGGGGCCCGTGACGAGGAACTCGATCCAGAAGCTGCCCACATCGGTCTGCTTGTTGCCGGCGCTGAAGGCATCGCGTCCGCCGGTGGCGGCGTAGTTGGCGATGCCGGAGATATCCGAGATGATGAGATCGGGGCCGACGGGGCGCGTGCACTGGACCTGGGCCAGGGCCGAGGCGGGCAGACCGAGGGAGAGGATCCAGGCTCGGAGCATCGGAGCAGCGTACCGCGGGACCCGGGCGCGACCAAGTGAAATTGGCGTTCAGCCCGCGGGCGGCGGCTCGGCGGCATCCGCGCGCATGAAGAGGATCTCCCCCTTGGCGACGGGCGTGCCGGGCTTGAGGGCGAACTCGCCGCCGAACTGGGCCACGCGGGACAAGGGAACACCCGCCCGCGGTGCGCAGCCCCAGTTGCGCCAGATCTCGGCCATCTTGGCGGGCATCGCGGGCGAAAGCAACAAGGAGGCGATGCGGACACCTTCGGCGCAGTTATAGAGGATCGCGCCCAACTCGCCCTTGCGGTGCGGCTCGGCCTCGAGCTTCTTGGCGAGCTTGAAGGGCTCGGTCTGGTTGATGTACCCATCGACAGCGCGGACGATGTTGATGCCCTGCGAGAGGGCGGCGGAGAGGTCGAAGGCGGACGCGGCGCGCTGGGCGATCGATGCCGCGGCTGCGGCGGACTCGTGGAGCGTCGGTGAGGGTCCCGCGCCTGGCGGAGCGCCGGCTCCACGCTCCGGCAACTTCCCGTCGAAGTACTTGGCGATCATGTTCCCGACTCGGCTGGCGCAGTTGCCGATGCCGTTGGCCAGGTCGGCGTTGTAGACCTCGACGAACTTGGCGTGGGAGAAGTCGGCGTCGGATCCGGAGAGCGGGCCTTGCGTGGCCAGGTACCAGCGGAGGGCATCGAGCGAGTACCGGCCGGCGTAGGCCTTGAGCTTCTCCAGGTCGATGAAGTTGCCCAGGCTCTTGGACATCTTCTGCCCTTCGGAGACCCACCAGCCATGCCCGAAGACCTGCTTGGGGAGCTCGACCCACGCGTAGTCGGGGCCGCTCTCCTTGAGCGCGGTGAGCAGGGCGGGCCAGATGACCGAGTGGAACCAGAGGATGTCCTTGCCGATGAGGTTCACGCTCGCGGGCCAGAGGGGGCGCCGGTCCGGCGTGTCCACGGCGGTGAGGTAGTTGAAGAGGGCGTCGATCCAGACGTAGATGCGGTTGGCATCGTCGCCGGGGATGCGGATCCCCCACTGCGTCGCCGGGTCGCTCGTCACGGGGCGCGAGATGGGGACATCGTTCAGGACCGCCGGCGGCTTGAGGCGGCCAAGGACCTCGCTCTTGCGCGCCTCGGGCGCGACGCGGAAGGTGTCCGACTCGATCAACTCGCGCAGGCGGGCCTGGTACTGGCTCAGCTTGAAGAAGTAGCACGGCTCGGTCCGCTTCACGAGCGGCTTGCCGCTGATGGAGGATTTGAACTGCTGCTCCCGGGCGGCGGTCTCGGTGACGTATTCCTCCTGGCCCTCGTCGTACCAGCCGGTGTACTCGCCCTTGTAGATTGCCCCGGACTTCATGAGCGCGGCGATGTACTGGGTGACCTTGGTCTTGTGCCGCGGCTCGGTGGTGCGGATGAAGTCGTCGTACTGGATGCCCATGAAGGCAAAGGCGGCCTTGAAAGCCGCGGCGTTCTGATCGGCCCAGGCCTGGGGCGTAAAGCCGTGTTCGGCGGCCGAGGTCACGACCTTGTCGGCGTGCTCGTCGGTGCCGGTCAGGAGAAAGACCGCGTCCGGGGAGCCGGGGCCAGAGCCCGGGGTCGTGCCGCGGATCAGGCGCTGGAAGCGGGAGGCGATGTCGGCCAGGAGGGAGGTATAGCAATGTCCGATATGTGGGCGGTCGTTGACGTAGTAGATGGGGGTGGTGATGTAGTACGGGGCCATTGGCGGGAGTGTAGGGAAACGGACGGAGGCGATCGGGAGCCGACAAGAGGCCGTGGCGCGGCGGAAAAGGGGCACGGCTGGGCCGGATCGGGCGTCGAACCAGCGGGGGCCGCGGGCGTAGGCCGATATAGTTGGTTCGGGAGGTTCCCATGAACGCGAGGCTCTGGGCGACGGCGGTGGTGGCGGCTCTGGCCGGCTCGGCAATGGGTCAGTACGCGCTGGATCACAGCCTGCAGGTCGGCTCTGGCGGACGCAACGGGCCCGGGCGCGACTTCAAGAAGGAGCTGGAGTTCCGCAACGCGATCGTCACGGGGAACGCCCCGGGCGGGATCTCGTTCCGCGGCGATGTGGGGTACCGGGCCCCGGGCGAGTTCTTCTCAAGCCTCGGGTCCAACGACACGTTCGCGTTCCGGCGGGACTCGGCGTACTCGGGGCTGGGGGGCCTGGGCCTGCGCGGGCCCGATGCGCTGCAGTACCAGTTCGCGCTCACGACCGGCAACTCGGTCCCCACGGGTCTGACGGGGATCCCCGTCTTTGGCCGCTCCGGGGCCGGGGCTGCGCCCGGGGACCTGCCCTCGACGCGCCCCGATGGCCTGAAGGACATTACCGAGCCCAGGCCCGGGGACTTCGGGTACGACACGCGCGGGCTCACGCTCATGGCGGTGCGCTCGCCCTCGGCGTATGTCGCCAACCGCGGCCTGCAGCCGACCTTGCTGGGCCGTACCGGCGAGAACAGCGGGGAAACCAAGGCGATCACGGCGTCCATGCTTCGCGGAGTGGCGTTCGACGACATCGGGGTCCTGGCGAGCCGGACACCCAAGGAAGAGAAGAAGCCCGAGTCGGCGCTGCCCAGCACCGCCGTCAACACGGGCGTGTCCAGCACGGCACCATCGAACACCGCGACGAGCACGGAAATCCACACCGCCTACCAGGATCTCGTGGAGCGGCTGACCAAGGCCGCGCCGGAGAAGCCCGGCGCCGAAAAGCCCGCGGCCGACAAGGCCGCGACGGACAAGACGGCCGCCGACAAGAAGGCCGAAGTCCCCGAGTGGCAGCGGCGGATGGACGAGCTGCGCGAGCACCTGCGGGACAAGTCCCGCCCGGCGCCCAGGCCCGCGAAGGAAGGGCCCGAGACGGGGCCGAAGCCCGATTCAACCAAGACGGACAAGCCGGATTCGACCAAGCCCGCACCGAGCCCAAACAAGCTCGACAGCGCGAACCCGGAAGAGGGCGACCAGTCGGCCAAGCCCAAGAAGACCGGCGTGGACACCGACACGATCGGGCTGATCAAGCGCGCCGGGGAGCGGATCTCGGCCTTGGCCCCCCCGTCGTTCGATGCGTACGGGACGCAGATGAAGGCGGGGCAGGACAACCTGGCCGCGGGGCGGTACTTCGACGCCGAGGAGCGGTTCACGGCGGCGCTCTCGACCAAGGCGGGGGACCCGATGGCGATGGTCGGGCGCATCCACGCGCAGCTGGGCGCGGGGATGTTCCTGTCCGCGGCGATCAACCTGCGCGGGCTGCTGACCGAGCACCCGGAGCTGATCAGCACGCGGTACGGCGAGGGGTTGCTGCCGATCGGGGAGCGCCGGGGCAAGATCCTGGAGCGGCTGGACGAGCTGGTTGCCGAGCCGGGCGGGCGCGGTCGCGATCCGGGCCTGCTCATGGCGTACATGGGGTTCCAGATCGGCGACACGGCGGCGATGAAGCGCGGGCTGG
This sequence comes from uncultured bacterium, assembly GCA_964400385.1. Classification (GTDB taxonomy): domain Bacteria; phylum Oederibacteriota; class CAKKQC01; order CAKKQC01; family CAKKQC01; genus CAYNUZ01. Next base: position 5,543 of record CAYNUZ010000146.1, read on the forward strand.
CGGCGATGGTGGTCGAGGCCCCCAAGCCGCCGGCGCCCCCGGACCAGCTCGCGAAGCTGGCGGATGTGCTGGGGAAGGTCTGGGTCGAGGGGGACGCCAAGCCCCCCACGCCCCCCGCACCGGTCGCTCCATCGCCCGCGCCCAAACCCCCGGAGCAGCCCAAGTAACGCCGCCATGAGCGTCCTACCCCCGAGCGCGATGGAGGCGGGCGCGGAGTCCGCGCCGGTGCATTCCGGCGAGCCGACGATCACCCAGTTCATCACGGACGGGTCGCTCGCGGGGCTCTGCGAGCAGCTCTCGAGGCTGACGGGCGTGCGCGTGTGCTTGCGCGATGCGCAGGGGCGGGCGGTGGTGCGCACGGAAGCCGCGCCCTTCTGGAGGTATCAGGAAGGACCCGAGGGCGGGCGCGTGCCCGACGGCGCGCTGGTCGTGCCCCTGGAGGTGCTGGGGCGCTCGATCGGGTCCCTGGTGCTCTGGCCGGGGGAGCCCTCGATGTCGCAGGAGGGAGCGCGCCAGTGCCTGGAGCGGGCGCTGGAGTACCTGGCCTCGGCCGCGGCGGAGCTGGTGCGGCAGCAGATCGACCTCAAGCACCGGGTGAAGGAGGTTCAGGCCCTCTACCGGCTCTCGACGCTGCTGACGCGTGCGACGGATGTGGACCGGGTCCTGAGCATCGCGCTGGATTTGGCCTTGGACACGATGGAGCTGGACGCGGGCTCGATCGTGCTCTTCGAGCAGGAGGAGGGCCCGACGACGCAGACCGAGGTGGACCTGGTGCTCAAGGCCTCGCGGCACCCCTCCCGCGGGGGGCTGGAGCTGCCGCCGCCCCCCCGTCAGGCCCGGGAGGTGACCGGGCCGCGGGCCCGGATGCCCCGGCGG
>CAYNUZ010000147.1:0-6408 GCA_964400385.1 uncultured bacterium
CGCGGCCCACAGGAGGCCGCCGGAGGGGTCCAGCTTCTCGAGCCGCCAGGCGGACCCGCACTCGCACCCCGAGTCATCGTCGCTCCCCGCCGCGAAGATCTCGCCGGATTGGTTCGCCGCCAGCCCGTAGACGGCCTCCGAGCTGGCGCCGCTGCCGTGGAAAGTCCGCGTCCAGAGCGGCGACCCGTTGGTATCCCAGGCATGGATCGTCCAGATCGTGTCGCTCTGGTATCCGTCCTCGTCCCCGCCACCCACGACGATGTTGCCGGAAGGCTGCACGGCCACCGCCCGCGCGACGTCCTGGCCCGAGACGGGCCCGTCGGCGGACCGGCTCCAATAGAGGTACCCGCTCGGATCGTACTTCCGCACGATCCAGTTGTGCCCCTGGGCCAGGTCGTCCCGCTGCTCGAATCCGGCGGCCACCACGTCCACCGCCGGGGTCACGGCAACCGCCAGGGCGCCGTCCGGCCCCTGCGTGGGGTCGTCCTCGGCATCCACCCACAGGATGGCCCCGCCGGCCCGGACTGCGGTGGCGGTGGCGGTCAGGGACGGCGAGAGGTAGCTCGCCCCCGCGGGGTCGCACGAGAGCGTCGCAGACACCCCCGTGACGATCGGCAGGTACGCGCCTGAGAACGTCCCCGTCTGGTACGAGAACTCCCCCGTCACACCGGGGGCCATCTGGTCGATGGCCCACCGGAGGAACAGCGGGGGCACCGCGCCGTTCGACGGCTCGCCCGGGATCCACGGACCCCCGGGGCTCGTCGCATGGCTCACCGTCACCGTGCCGCCGCCGGGCAGGGTCACGGAGAACGTCGGCGCGAAGTACGACCGCTGGTCGAACGACGGCGCCGACGTCGTGACGGTCGCGTGGTACACCGTGCCCGTCCCGGCATTCGCCAGCGTGATCCGCCAGAGCTGCGACTGCGAGCCGTTGACGTACAGCGGCTCCGGCCGCGCGACGGCGAGGGTCACCGCGGGCACGCACGGGGCGATCGGCAGCACCGCGATCTCGCTCGAGAGGGCCCCGGCGGCTCCCGCGACGTCCACGGCCAGGACCCGGAAGTAGCTCGTCTCGGCCTGGAGCCCCGTCACCACCGCGCCGGTCGCCCCGGGCCCGAAGGCGGTCGCGGCCAGCTGCGACGGGTTCGGCTGGACGCCGGGCAGGGTGGACCGGTAGACCAGGTACGCCGAGACGGCGCGGGTGCCGGCGGTGGCCGTGGCCCAGGACAGCGCCACCGCGCCGGGGAGGCCGGTCCCGGTCAACGCGGCGGGAGCGGCCGGCGGCTGGAGCGGGGTGAGCGCGACCCGGGCCAGCGTCATGAAGTCCGCTTCGCTCGGGTCCCGTTCGGTCCCCACCACCACGGCATCCGGCGATCCGGGGAGCAGCGCCACCCCGCTGGCGGAGTCGGTGTTGCTGTACAGCCCGTTGCGGGTCACCGTGTCCAGGAGATTGCCGGCATTGTCGTACCGGAGGACGAGCTGGTCGTTCCCCTGGGACACATCGGACCGGTCCTCGTACCCGGCCACCGTCACGTTCCCGTCCGCATCCACCGCCACGCCCCGGGGCTCGTCGTCGCCGTTGTTCAGGCCGTTGTAGAAGCGCTCCCACACCTGCTCCCCCGCCGGCGAGTACTTGGCGATACGCCAGTTGTAGCTCTCGCCGAGGTCGCCGCGATCGGAGAGCCCCGCGACGTAGATGTTCCCGGCGGCGTCGGTGCCGACCCCGTACGCGGTGTCCCCGCCGGAGGCGGGACCGTTGTATTCCTGGCTCCAGAGGAGGTTGCCCGCCGGGTCGTACTTCCGCAGGAGCCAGTTGTAGCTGCCGACCCCCTGGTCCCACGTGTCGCCGACGGCGATGACGTTCCCCTGCGGATCGGCCGCGACGCCGTAGGCCGTGTCCGGCGCGTTCACGCCCCAGTCAAAGGAGTCGGTCCAGGCCACATCACCGTTGGCCAGGTACTTGCGCACGGTGAAGTCGCTGGTGGTCGGGTTGTTGTACAGGGAGCCGGCCACGAGGACGTTGCCGGCCGGGTCCGTCGCGATGCCGTACGGAATGTCGTCTCCCGAGGGCACCGACCCGGCCACGGTCCGCGACCAGACCTCGTGGCCGGCGCCGTCCACCTTGTGGATCTCCCAGTTCTTGCCCTCGCCCAGCGCCATGAGGTTGAGCGTCATCGCCAGCACGGCGTTGCCGGACCCGTCCGTCGCGACCGCCATGCCGTTGTCGGCGTACTGGGCGGGATCGTCGTACGTGCGGCTCCAGGCGAGATTCCCCGCGCCGTCGTACTTCTTCAGCACGGCGTCGGGACCCTGGCCCAGCACCGTGCTGTCCTCGGTCGCGGCCACGTAGACGTTCCCGCCGGCGTCCACCGCCACGCCGCCCCCCGACGAGGCCGCGTCGGGGTCGAGGTAGTCGTCGTGGATCCAGGCGAACGGGGCGGCGATGCGCGCGGCCACCCGCGCGTTGAGGCCGGCCTGGGACGCGGGCAGCGTTTCCGCCGGGTCGCACGACAGCGTCGCCGAGACCACGGCCAGCAGGGCGCCGGGGGGCCCGGCGGTCGGCGCGGCCTTCCAGGCGACCGCGCCCGTCTCCCCGGGCGCCACCGTGGGCAGACTGAACCGGAGCCAGAGCGGGTCCGGGGTGCCGTCGGCCGGCTCCCCGGCCGTCCAGGCCACGCCGTCCGCGGAGTACGAGATGGCGGTCGGGGCGCCGCCGGTCCGGGACGCGCTGAACGACGGCCCGACGTAGGTCCGCGCGGCCGAGCCGGCCTGCTGGACGATGAGGCTGACGCCGTACTGCGTGCCGCTGCCGGAGTTCAGGTACTCCATCCGCCACATCTGGGGCTCCCCCGCGACTGCATACTGCGGCAGGGTCCGGGGCAGGGAGACCGCCAGCGTCGGCACGCACCCCGCGACGACGGATGCGTCGGCGGAGAGGAAGGACCGGCAGTTCGAGGTGTCGAACGACTGGACGCGGTAATAGGCCGTCTCGCCGGACGGCACGCCGGAATCCACGAAATACGTGCCCGCCGGATCCAGGTTGGAGCCGACCTGGTAGGAGAAATCCGACGGGAACCCCGGATAGCTCGCGCGGTAGACGATCCAGCCGTTGAGGCTCCGCGTCCCCGGCACGAGCGGGTCCCAGTCCACCAGCGCCCCGCCCGGCAGGGACGTGGTCACCACGCCCGTGGGCGTCGCCGGCGGGTCGAAGGCCGGGAGGTCGTAGCGCGCCACCCCCTGCTCCCACGACTCGTCCTGCGCCCGCTCGTACCCGGCCACGAAGACCGTCCCGCTCCCGCCCGACACGACCGCGGTCAGCACGTCCTCCATGCCCAGCACGCCCTGGTGGGAATGCTGGAAGAGCGGGTTGAAGAAGTTGTCGTACATCCGGATTTCCCAGTCCTCCCCGGTGGTCGCATCCGCGAACGCGCCGGCGACCAGCAGGTTCCCCTTCGGGTCGAGCGCGATCGCCATCCCGTTGTCGTCGAGCCCGCCCGGCCCGGGGATCGAGAACGCGTTGCTCTGGAACTGGGCGTTCGGGTACCACGACGAGAGGTACCAGTCGCGCTGGCCGGAGAAGGTGACCACGCCGATCGTCGTGATCCACCCGTTCGGGTCCACCACGAGGCCGTTGACCTGGTCGTTGTCCCCGGACCCGTCGTGCGTGACCGCCCCGACCAGCCGGGTGAGGTCGCCGGAGAACTTGATGACGAGGTCGTCCGAGGTCCCGCCGGGCACGGTCACGAACCCGCCGGCCACGATCCCGCCGTCCGGCGCCATCGCCACCGCGTTGGCGGTGTCCATCCCGCCCGGCTCGGTGCCCGCATACGTGGTGGCGGCGACGACCGCGGACAGTGCGGAGTTCCACACCCGGATCGCGACGTCCATCCCGGTGCCCGCCTGGGTCTCGCCGCCGGCCACGACCACCTGTCCCAGCGCATTGAGGGTGATGGCGTTGGCCTGGTCGGCGCCGTTCGCCGGCCCGTTGACGGTCGCGGTGGCGAGGAGGGTCGCCAGCCCCGCGTCGTACTTCAGCACCACCCAGTCGTCGAGCGCGGCCCCGTTGGTGAAGTACCCGGCGACGTAGACCTCGCCCGTCGGCGCGACCGCGACCGCCTTCGCGTGGTGGTAGATCCCGTTGGTCTCGGTCCAGGTCGTGGCCGCCAGCGTGGCGCCGGTCTCGGGATCGACGTTCCGGATCCAGATGTCGGAGCCCCCCGCGCCGACCTCCTGGTCGCCGGCCACGACCAGGTGCCCGGCGGGCGCGCGCGCGATCCCCCGGACGGCGTCCATGCCGTGCTGCGGGCCCCCGTGCAGCGCGATCCACCGCGTCGGCGGCTGGATCCGGCCGGCCCGGGTCATGGCAATGGCCGGCAGGTCGGTCTCCTGGGTCTGCGCCGGGTCGCAACCCAGCGTGGCGGAGATGGCGGTCTCCAGCGCCGCCTCGGCCCCGGGCTGGACGAGCGTGCGCCACGAGGCCTCCAGCGTCTGGCCGCCCGTGAAGGCCGGCAGCGCGAACCGGAGCTGGAGGGGCTCGGTCGTCCCGTCCGGCGGCTCGCCCGGCGTCCAGGTGGCGCCATCGGCCGACCAGCTCACGTCCGCCGCCGCCCCGTTGTACCCGGTCGCGCTGAGCGACCCGGCGATGTAGGTGCGCTGGTCGAACGCCCCGGCGACCGTCGTCAGGGTGAGGCCGTAGATCGTCTCGGTGGCCGAGCCGGCCTCGACCGCCGACAGCTGCACCAGCGAGGACTCGCCCGCGGCCAGGTAGGTCGGCTCCGGATGGTGCAGCCGGACATCCAGGAAGGGGGAACACGGGCCCGTGGCGGCGGCGCGGCCGGCGGCCAGCAGGGTGGCGGCGAGCCGGACGGCGTGGCGGAGGCGGGCCGAAGGCGGTTTCACGCCCCCCCAAACTATGGGGATTGCCGCCCGGTGTCAATCCATGTTCCGGACCCGCGGAGGGCCGGAAATCAAGCGTTTATGGGCCGGATCCCCCGTACACCACCTCGATGTCCCGGGCGGCCCCGAACTCCTTCACCGCCTCCGCCTCGCGCCCGAGCCGCCGGAGGAGGAGCGCCATATTGTAATGAAGCTGGGAGGTGACGAGGCCCAGGGCGGCCGCCTTCCGGAACTCCGCCAGCGCCGCCGTATTCCGCCCGGCGTACGCCTGCGCCTGCGCGAGCGCCTCGTGTGCCCGGGCCACCTGCGGCGCCTGCCGGACCAGCTCCGTCGCGGCGGCCACCGCGTCGGCGAACCTCCCCTCCTGCATCGCGTGCGAGGCGCGGGCGTCCAGGTCCTGCAGCACCTGGTAGGCGTCGTGCCCGAGCTGCACGTACGCGAGCGGCGCCGTGCGCTCGCGCACCCCGGCGGGGACCACCTCGTACACCGCCATGGAGCCGCCCTGCCACCGCAGCTTCAGGCATCCGGCCCACCACCGCTCGAACACCTCGCGGTCGCGCGCCGCGGGCCACTCCACGATGTGGTACCCGGAGATCCGCTGCGCCTCGTTGCCGTTGAACATCACGTACGACACGCCGAGCCGGCGCAGCGCGCGCGTGACGTCCTGCGGCGTGCGCGCCGCGCGGCACGCGTCCGTCAGGACCGGCAGGTCGAACACCGTGGCCGCCACGGTCCGGCCGCGGTAGAAGGTGGCCCGCGCCTCGCCGACGTACAGGACGCCGGCGTCGCGCGGCAGCAGCCGGTTGAGCGCCTCACCCGCGGCGTAGTGCGCGCAGGGATACGACGACCGCTCGCGCAGCAGGGAGTCCCGCTCCGACTCCAGCCCGCAGACCGTGCCGAGGAAGGAGACGCTCCCCTGCGCCACCAGGAGCTGGCCGAAGAGGTTGACCAGCGCGAATCCCATGACCGCCGTCAGCCCCGCCGCGCGGGCGAGGGGCTTCCCGGCGCGCCAGGCCCCGATGTCCGCCCCCGCCAGCGCGCCGAGCAGCGCCAGCCCCGGGGCGAAGTACCGCACGATGTTCGAGACGTTGCTCCACAGCAGGTACCGGCCCAGCAGGAGGACGGCCAGCAGGCGGGCCGCCGCCGGGACGCCCCGGAAGACCAGGAGGGCGGGGAGCGCCGCGAGGAAGAACGCCCCGCACGCGGAGTTGTTCGAGAACCCGGCGATCTTCGTGATGAACCACGGGTGCAGCAGCCACTCCTTGAGCGGGCGGAACTGGTACTCCCGGAACTCCCCCATCTGGTACGCCATCCGGGGCGCCGAGACGTGGAGGCTGTCGAACGACGCGAAGGCAAACGGGTAGACCGGGTTGCGGGTGAAGAGCCAGGCCTTGGCGTTCCACGGGGCCACGAACACCCAGGCCACCGCGCCGAACGCGGCCGCGACCGCGACGCCGCGCAGCGCCCGGCGCCATCCCCACGCCCGCATGGCGGCGAGCATGGCCGCGGCGG
>CAYNUZ010000148.1:0-6364 GCA_964400385.1 uncultured bacterium
ATGATATTATGATATTCTCGCCGCCGAGAATATCATAATATCATATATGTCCCCCGTCCACGCGGACGGGGCGGCCGAGCCGCACGGAGCGCAGCGCCGCCTCGAGCACCGCGACGGTCCGGGCGCCCTCCGCCGCGTCCACCATCGGCCGCCGCCCCGTCCGCGCGCAGTCGAGGAAGTGGCGGAGCTCGGCGTGGACCGGGTGCCCGACCGTCTCGCCGAACCGCACGCGCGTCCAGTCGGCCCGGCCTTCGCCCTCGCCGTGCAGGTACACCTTCGCCTCCGGCCCGAGGTCCGTCTCCACCGACCCCCGGTCGCCGTAGGCGTTCAGCCGGACGTGGTGCTCGGGCCGGCGGCGGATGCCCGCCGTGGCCCAGATCTTCCCCGTCGCGCCGCTGCGGAACCGGAGCGCGGCGATGAAGTCGGAATCGAGCGGGAACTCGGGGACGCTGCCGCGGGTGGCATACATGAAGACCTCCGCGACCTCGCCGCCCACCCACCGGACCAGGTCCACGGGATGGACGCCCCCGCCGATCCAGAAGTTCTGGGGCGCCCGGCGGTCCTTCCGCCAGGGCGTCTGGGCATAGACGCCGCGCATGTCGTGGATGTAGTCGGCCTCCACGTGGAAGAGCCTGCCCAGCCGGCCCGTGGCCGCGAGCCGGCGCACGTGGGCGAACTGCGGGACGAACCGGTTCACGTTGCCGACCATCAGCGTCCGGCAGGTCCGGCGCACGAGCCGGACCAGCGCGCGGGCGTCGGCCAGCCGGGTGACCATCGGCTTTTCCAGCAGGACGTGCTTGCCGCCCCGGAGCGCCGCGGCCGCGTGCGCGGCGTGCAGGTGGTCGGGCGTCGCGATCGAGACCGCCTGCACGTCCGTCCGCGCGGCCAGCTCCCGGATGTCCGGGGTCACGTCGGCCCCGCCGAGCTGGCGGGCGCACCACCGGGCCCGGTCCAGGTCGGGGTCACACAGGACCGCGACCCGCACGCCCAGGTCCCGGTACGCCTTGGCGTGCTCGAACCCCATGCCCAGGCCGGCGATCCCGACGGCCGCGACCGGGGCGCGCCTCATTCCTGGGCGCCCTGCTCCAGGGCCTTGAGGACGTTCCCCCACCGGCGCGCCGCGTCCGGCCCGTCCTCCACCGGCTTGAACCCCATGGCCAGGTACGCCCGGATGGCGCGCAGCCGGTGCTCGTCGGTGGTCAGGAACACATCCTCCCGCCCGTCCTTCGTGAAGTAGTGCATGACCGCCGCAGTCACCGCCTTGCCCAGCCCGCGCTGGTGGTGCTCGGGATGCGTGGCCACGAAGTGCAGGAGGCCGCGCTTGAGGCTGACGGCGTCCCCCTCCTCCCAGGCGAGGGCCGACGCCACCACGCGGCCGCGGTATTCCACCACGAACGCGCGCTCGGGCCGGAACAGCGGATGCGAGGCGAACCGCCGGTGGTACCAGGTCTCCCCGTGCCCGAACGTCAGGCGGTAGAGCTCGCTGAGCGCCGGCAGGTCCCCCTCGCGGTAGTTCCGGAGCCGGTACTCCGGCGGCAGCTCCACCGCCCGGACGGGCAGGCCGCACGGCCACGCCATGGACAACTGGCGCGTCGCCGCGACGCCCGTCCCGTCCGCCGACAGCAGGAGCGGCGCCATGACCTCCAGCACGCACGCGCGATCGCCCAGTCCGGCCCGTTCCAGGTGGAAGCGGAACGCCGCGGGATCCTCGCCGTTGGCGGCCATGAGGTCGTGGTGGACCGGGACGGCCCACCGCGGCGGGGCGGCCTTGGCGAGCCGCGCCGCCCCCTCGACCCCCATGTTGCCGAGCTTCCCGTTGATCGGGACCACGAGGACGTCGGCCGGCCCGCCCGCGGCCAGCCTCTCGTCGAACAGCGTGTCGCCGGTGACATGGACCGTCGGACCGCGCGCGCCGGCCCGGATCCGGAACCCCAGCGCGTCCGGCACGTCGGCCGAGTGGAAGGCCTGGACCGCCTGGACCCGCACGCCGTCCGCCTCGACGACGCCGCCCGGCTCCAGCTCCTGCAGCCGGGCGGGCTCCACCCCCATCCCTTCCAGCTCCCGGCACACCGACGGGGGCCCCAGGAAGCGCGCGGTGCGCAGCGCGGGCGCGGCCGCCAGCGTCGCCGGATCGAGGTGGTCCACGTGCGTGTGCGTGATGAGGACCAGGTCCGCCTCCAGCTCCTCCGGCGGGAACGGAGGCGGGGCCTTGCGCGCGAAATAGGGCGAGTGCTTCGCCGCGGAATCGGACAGGTAGGGATCCACGACGAGCACCGGCCCGCCGCGCACCCGCAGGGCCAGCCCGGCCTGGCCGAGCCGCCAGAGGCCCGCGTCGAAGGTCGCGAGGGGAAAGGTCCGGATGCGCTTCATCCCGATCCCATCATAGGAGAGTGCGGGGCGGGATTCCGGTCAGGGCAGGAGACGTCGGGTCCGGGCGAGGGGGTAGGACAGGGCCGGCACGAACCCCTCGGCGTACGGCACCGAGGCCTGGAAGCCCCGGAACCGGGACTGCGTCAGCATGAGGTCCATGACCCCCATGTTGACGTGCGACTTCAGCCAGGCGAACTGGCTCCGGTGTTGCCGCAACATGCGTTGCTTGGTCCGGATCGTCTCCGTGATGTCCACGTACACCGACGGCTGGAAGTCCACCCCCGCGATCGTATCCATATAGAAGAGGGCCGGCGGGGGCTCCACGGCCGGGAACCGGGTCCGGGCCCGCGGCAGGGAACACGTGAAGACCGCGTCCAGCACGTACCGCGAGACCGCGCGGTGGTTGGGGTGGTAGCACTGGGGCGCATGCGTGATCACCAGGTCCGCCCGGGCCTCCCGGATGAGGTCCACGACCACCATCCGGACCCCCGGCACGTCGTCGAGGTGCGGGCCCTGCAGGTCGGGCCACAGGACCTTCGCCCCGATGACGGCGGCGCTGCGCCGGAGCTCCCGCTCGCGGACCGGGCCGAGCCGCTCGGGCGGGATCGTCCGCGACCCGTCCCGGCCGTTCATCACCGAGGCCATGAAGACGCGGTCGCCGCGGCGGCGGCACCGCGCCAGGGTGCCGGCGCAGAGGATCTCGAGGTCGTCCGGATGGCAGCCGATCGCGAGGATATTCATTGCGTGGTCTCCGCTGGAGCGCGGGGCACGCCGTCCCGTGCGGACTCGTACAGCGCGCGGATCACCGCCACGGCCCGGCGGCCTTCCCCGCCGCTGACCAGCGGCTCGCGGCCGTCCCGGATCGCCCCCACGAAATCCTCGAACTGGCGCGCATGGTAGGTCTCCCACGGCGGGTCCGCGGGCAGCACGGGCGCGGGCGTGCCGTCCGCGAAGTTCCACAGCCGGAATCCCGCGCCGCCCAGCTCCCAGGTCACCGAGCCCCGGTCCCCCATGACCTCGATCTTCGCGGGAAAGCTCGGGTACACGCACGTCGCGGTCTCGATCACGCCCAGCGCGCCGCTCGCGAACTCGAGGACGCCGGCCGTCGCGTCCTCGGTCTCGATCTTCTGGAACAGGACGCCGGCGTACCCCGTCACGCGGCGGACGGGGCCCATGACCGACAGGAGCTGGTCCACCGCGTGGATACCCTGGTTCATCAGCGACCCGCCGCCGTCCATCGCCCAGGTGCCCCGCCAGGCCACCTTGGCGAAGTAGTCCTGGCCCCGGTACCACTTGGTGGACGCCATCCCGAGCGCCAGCCGGCCGAACCGGCCCGCCGCGGCCGCCGCGCGGATCGCCTGCATGCCCTCGTGAAACCGGTACTGGGAGATCATGGACAGCTTCACGCCCGCGGCGCGGCATGCGGCGATCAGGGCATCCGCCTTCTCGACCGTCACCTCGACGGGCTTCTCGGTGATGACGTGCTTGCCAGCCTGCGCGGCCTCGATGCCCAGCGGCCCGTGGAGTCCCGAGGGCGTGGCCAGCGTCACGGCCTCGACCTCCGGGAGCTTCAGCATGGCCGCCCGGTCGGTGAACCACGGTACCTTCAGCGTCTCGCCCAGCGCCTTCGCCCGGGCCTCCACCTCGTCGGCCACCGCGACCACCCGCGCGCCCGGGACCCGGGCCAGCGCCGCAGCATGCGTCCCGGCGATCCCGCCGCAGCCCACAATGCCAAATCCGATCACGCGGTCACCCATCGACGACGACCTCCCGGCCGGATTTCGCGGATGCGTAGATCGCCATGATCAGGGCCAGGGCCCGGCGGCCTTCCGGCCCGTTGACCAGCGGCTCGGCGCCGCCGCGGATGGCCGCGACCACGTCCGCGAACTGCCGCCGGTGGTTCTCCACCGTGATGGCCTTCGGATCCGCCGCGCCTTCCACGCCCACCGCGGGCTCGTCGGGCTCGCGGACGGTCCGGCCCCACTGGCCCGGGTCGCCCTTCTCGTCCCCGAACTCCCGGATCAGGATCCGGCCCCCGAGGTCGAACACCACGCTGCCCAGCGTCCCGTGCAGCTCCAGCCGGGCGGCCTGGCCGGGATACGCGGCGGTCGAGCCCACGACATGGCCCATGCCGCCGTGCGCGAAGGTGAGCGCCGCCACCGCGGTATCCTCGACCTCGATCGTGTGCGCCTGCGTCGCCACGTGCGCGCGGACCGCGCGCACGGGCCCGAAGAGGTACAGGAGCTGGTCGATCGCGTGGATGCCCTGGTTGATCAGGCACCCGCCGCCGTCCATCGCCCAGGTCCCGCGCCAGGCGGCGCTGTCGTAATAACTCTGCGGCCGGAACCACTTCACGTACGCGCTGCCCAGCGTGAGCCGCCCCAGCCGCCCCGCGGCGATGGCCTCCCGCGTCATCTGCACCGCCTCCAGGAACCGGAACTGCGAGATCACCGCCAGCTTCACGCCGGCCTTCCGGCACTCGCCGATGAGCGCGTCGGCGGCGGCGAGCGACACGTCCAGCGGTTTCTCCACCACGACGTGCTTGCCCGCCCGGGCGGCGGCGATCCCCTGGGCGGCGTGCTGGCCGGAGGGCGTCCCGATGACGACCGCATCCACGTCGGGGCGGGCCAGCAGGGTGTCCAGGGTGTCGGCCGGCTCACAGTGGAATGCGGCAGCGAACCGGCGGGCCTTCTCCGGGGTCCGGGAGCTCGCCGCGACGACGGAGGCGCCGTCAATCAACTGGATGGCGCGGGCATGCTGCTCGCTGATCGCGCCGCACCCCAGGATCCCAAAGCGAACGGGCGCGGCAGGCATGGCTACCGGTACTCGATGCCCGCCTGCTTGAGGAGCCCGACCAGCGCTTCGTGCGCCTTCCCGAACAGGTCCGGCCCGGAGAAGCCCGCAAACTGCCCGGCGGCGGACAGGTGCGGCTCCAGCGCGACGATCCCGTCAAATCCGTCGCGCTTCAGGGCCGGAAGGATCTTCGCCCACTCGGCATCCCCCTCGCCGGCGGGGACCATGTGCTTCGTCGCCCGGACCCAGTCCTTCACGTGCATGTAGCCGAGGTGCCGGAGCGCCAGCGCATACGAATCCGTGAAGGGCTTCGGCCCGATGATGACCAGGTTGCAGGGGTCGAATGCGAGCTTGAGGTGCGGCGCCTTGAGCGTGTCCATGATGTCCGCACACCGCTCGATGGTGTCGCCATAGAGGCCTTCCTCGTTTTCCAGGACGACCGTGATTCCCCGGCCCGCCGCCAGCGCCACCAGTTTCCCCATCCGGTCCAGCACGGCGGCGCGGTGCCGCGCGGGATCGTCGCCCTTGGGGAGGTAGAAGGAGAAGACCCGGATATGCCGCGACCCGAGCGTCCCGCAGAGCTCCACGGCCCGGCGCATCTGCGCCTCCTGCGGCTCGAACGGGTCGCCGATCCCGACCTTGCCGATCGGCGTGGCGATCGAGCCCACGGCAAACCCGGCTTTCGCCAGCTCGGCCTTCGCGAACGCGACCTGCGCGTCGGAGAGCTTCATCACGTTCGTGTCATTGAACCCGCGCAGCTCCATGCAGGCCACCCCTTTCGCCTTCAGGATGGCGAGGGACGCCGGGAGGTCCTTGGAGATCTCGTCCGCAAACGCGCTCAGGGTGACCATGCGAGGCCCACTGTAGCACAGGCGGTCCGCCCGGCCGGCCGGCCGCAGGTGGGATAATCCGGTCATGCCCGACGCCGTCCTCCGCCCCTTCCGGTCCGCCGACGCGGAGGCGGTCGTGGCCCTCTGGAACACCACCCTCGACCGGGACCCCATCACCCCGGCCGCGTTCGCCGGGCGGACGCTGGGCGACCCCAACTTCACCCCCGACGGCGTCCTGGTCGCGGAGGCGGGGGGCCGCCTGCAGGGTTTCGTCGTGGCGGTCCCCCCCGGCCGGACCCACCGGTTCGCGCCCGCGGCGGGCACCGGGCGGATCGCCGTCCGGTGCCCGTTTCCCGTCGAATGGCCCGATT
>CAYNUZ010000149.1:0-6340 GCA_964400385.1 uncultured bacterium
CAAGAGTCCCAGACTGTCCGAAAGATAACCTTTCCGTGCGTCCCCGCCCGCGTTCGGCGAGGTGCATGGCCCGGCGCATGAATCGGTGGTCGCGCTTCATGGTCCTAGTCTAGCCCGAACCTCAGCGAATAATCTGGGTTCCGACTCCCCGGGTGGTGAAGATCTCGAGCAGGAGGGAATGCCGCAGCCGGCCGTCGATGATGTGCGCCTTGCCCACGCCCGCGGCGAGCGCGGCCAGGCAGGACCGGACCTTGGGGATCATCCCCTTCACGATCACGCCGGAGGCGATCAGCGCCCGGGCCTGCGCCGCCTTGAGCGACGAGAGCAGGGTGTGCTGGCCGTCCTGGATGCCCGGCACGTCGGTCATCAGGATCAGCTTCGCCGCCTTGAGCCGCGCGGCCAGCGCGCCCGCCACGTCGTCCGCGTTCACGTTGTAGAGCGCGTTCCCCGCGCCCACCGCGATCGAGGAGAAGATGGGGATCCGCCGGGCGTGCTTCGCGGCCAGGAGCGGGCCCATCCGGAACCCGGTCACGCGGCCGACCGACCCCAGGTCCTCGTGCGCGTGGGCGCCCGTCAGCCGCATCTTCCTCGCCACCACGACCCCGCCCTGCCGGCCGCTGAACCCGATGCTCCGGTCGCCCATCCGCCGCAGCCGCGCGACGATGCCCCGGTTGATCCGGCCCAGCACCCGGTCGGTCACCCGCATCGTCCGGGCGTCCGTGACCCGCAGGCCCTGCACGAACCGGGGCTGGAGCCCGAGCTTCTTCTGGGCGTCGCTGATCAGCTTGCCGCCCCCGTGCACCACGACCGGCCAGATGCCGACGGTGTGGAGGAAGAGGACATCCTGCATCACGCTCTCCTCCCCGCCCGGCATGTCCTGGATGGACCCGCCGTACTTGATGACGAAGGTCGTGCCCTGGAAGGCCCGCAAATACGGGAGCGCGTCGAGGAGGACGTCGGCCTTGGCGATGGCGTGTTTCATGGAGGATACATTCTACCGCCTCGCTCAGGCCCTCCCGCGCTCACGCGCTTGGGCTCGCAGCTCGCCCCGCGGACGACCGGGCACGTCGTCGGCCCTGCGTCCTGCCCTGCGTCCGGTGGACGCAGGACACCGGGCTGGGGCCGCAGGACCCAGGGCGGCCGGCCCAGAGGGCACCCCGGCCTCCTAGGCCCGGGGGTGGGCCTGGGCGTAGATGCGCTTGAGCCGCCGGGTCGTCACCTTCGTATAGACCTCGGTGGTCGTCAGCCGGGCGTGGCCGAGCAGCTCCTGCACCGACCGCAGGTCCGCGCCCCGGTCGAGGAGGTGGGTGGCGAACGAATGCCGGAGCATGTGGGCCGTCACGGTCTTGCCCAGCCCCGCCACCTGGGTCAGCCGCATGAAATCCTTGGTGAGCTGCCGCTGGGAGAGCCGGCCGTACGCGGTCTGGAAGACCGGCTTCCCGCCGCCCGGGTTGCCGCAGGCGTACCGGTACCGGGCCAGCGCGTCCAGCGCCTCCCTGCCGGCCGGCACGACCCGCTCCTTGCCGCCCTTGCCCGTCACCTTCACGTACTGCTCCCGGAAATCCACCCCGCCCCAATCCAGTCCGAGCGCCTCGCTGGCGCGGAGGCCGCACCCGTAGAGCAGCTCGAGCATGGCGCTGACCCGGAGCAGCCGGATCCGCTTCTTCCCCGGCCGCAGCTTCACCGCGGCGCGGAGGAGGCCCAGGACCTCCTTCTCGTCCAGCGCCCGCGGCAGGGGCCGCCCCTTGCGCGGCCCGCGCACACCCAGCGCCGGGTTGGACGTGAACCACTTCATCCGCATGCCGTGCTGGTAGAAGGACCGCAGGGAGGAGAGCTTCCGCGAGAGGGACGCGCCCCCGAGCCCGCGCTCCAGCGCATCGGCGGCATACTGCCGGACGTGGCCCACGGTGACGTCCTTCCAGGTCCGGAGCGACCGCGCCGCGAAGTGGGCCCGCATTTCCCGCAGGTCGCCGCCGTAGGCCAGGAGGGTGTTGTCGGCCGCGCCCCGGGCGGCGCCGAGCGACCGGAGGAAGTCCTCGACCTGCCGCGTCATCGGGTCGGGGCCCGCCGCGGGGGTCACGCGCGAGAGAGCGCCGCCCCGGCCCGCGCCCCGGGCCGGGACGCCTCGAGCTCCCGGGCGAGGTACTTCCCCGTGTACGATTCCTTCGTCCGCGCCACCTGCTCGGGCGGCCCCTGGACCAGCACGCGGCCGCCGTCGGCGCCGCCCTCGGGCCCCAGGTCCACGATCCAGTCCGCCGTCTTGATGACGTCCAGGTTGTGCTCGATCACGAGGACGGTATTGCCGGTCTCGACCAGCCGGTTCAGGACCTCCAGGAGCTTGCGCACGTCCTCGAAGTGGAGGCCGGTCGTGGGCTCGTCCAGGATGTAGAACGTCCGGCCGGTGGCCCGCTTGCACAGCTCGGTGGCCAGCTTGACCCGCTGCGCCTCGCCGCCGGAGAGCGTGGTGGCCGGCTGCCCCAGCTTGATGTACCCCAGCCCCACCTCGTTGAGGGTCGAGATGATGCGCGCCAGCGGCGGATGCGCCGAGAAGAACGGCGTCGCCTCCGCCACCGTCATGTCCAGGATGTCCGCGATGCTCTTCCCCTTGTAGGTCACCTCGAGGGTCTCCCGGTTGTACCGCTTGCCCTTGCAGACCTCGCACGGCACGTAGACGTCCGGGAGGAAGTGCATCTCGATGCGCAGGATCCCGTCGCCCTCGCAGGCCTCGCACCGCCCGCCCTGCACGTTGAAGGAGAACCGGCCCGGCGCGTACCCCCGGACCTTGGCCTCCGGCAGCTCGGTGAAGAGCGTGCGGATGTGCGTGAACGCCGAGGTGTAGGTGGCGGGATTGGACCGCGGGGTGCGCCCGATCGGCGACTGGTCCACCACGATGACCTTGTCGAGCCGGGCCGCGCCCTCCATGGAGGCGTACTTGGCCGACTTGATCGGGGTGCGGTACAGCTCGTGGATCAGCGCCGGGTACAGGGTCTCCGTGACCAGGCTGCTCTTCCCCGAGCCCGAGACCCCGCAGACGCACACCAGCGTCCCGAGCGGGATCCGGACCTCGTCGCCCTTGAGGTTGTTCTCCCGCGGGCCCCTCAGGACCAGCTGGTGGCCCGAGCCCTTGCGGCGTTCGGCGGGCACGGGGATGGACCGCCGGCCGCTGAGGTACTGCCCGGTCAGCGAGTCCGGCGCGCGCATCACCTCGGCGGGCGTCCCCGCGGCCACCACGTACCCGCCGTCGGAGCCCGCGCCCGGCCCGAGGTCCACCAGCCAGTCCGCCTCCTCCATCGTCTCGGCGTCATGCTCGACCACGACCACGGTGTTCCCCAGGTCCCGGAGCGTCTTGAGGGTCGTGAGGAGCCGGGCATTGTCCCGCTGGTGCAGGCCGATGGACGGCTCATCCAGGATGTACAGCACGCCCACCAGCGACGACCCGATCTGGGTCGCGAGGTGGATGCGCTGCGACTCGCCGCCGGAGAGCGTGCTGGCGGCCCGGTCCAGCGTCAGGTAGTCCAGCCCCACGTTGCTCAGGAACTTGAGCCGGGCGCGGATCTCCTTGAGGATCTGGACGGAGATCTTCTGGTCGCGGGCCGTAAGGTCCAGCCCCTCGAAGTACCCCACCGCCTCCTTCACCGACTGGCCGGTGGCCGCCACGATCGACTTCTTCCCGATCGTGACGGCGAGCGCCTCCTTGCGCAGGCGCGCCCCCCGGCAGTCGGGGCAGGCCAGCTCCCGGACGTACCGGGACATGATGGCATTATCGAGGTCGCCGTCCCGGTCCGCCTCGCCGTCGTGCCGGTCACGGAGGATCGGCAGCACGCCCTGGAACTTCCCGAAGTACCGCTGCTGCTTGCCGTCGCGGTAGTACTTCACCTCGATGTCCTGGTCGCTCCCGTTCAGGATCAGCTCCCGCACCGCGGCGGGCAGCTTCCTGAACGGGAGGTCCAGCCGGAACTTGTGGCGGTCGGCCAGGGCCTTCAGCATCTGGTGGTAGAAGAGCGCCCCGGGATGGTCCCACGGCCGGATCGCGCCGCCCGAGAGCGGCTTCTCGTCGTCGATCGCCATCCGGGGGTCCACCTCGGTCGTCGACCCCAGGCCATGGCAGGTCGGGCACGCCCCGAACGGGCTGTTGAAGGAGAACAGGCGGGGGGTGAGCTCCTCCATCGAGACCCCGCAGTCCGCGCATGCGAGCGACTGGGAAAACACCTGGGTCTTCCCGTTCACGTCCACGCTCATCACGCCCTGCCCGAGCTTGAGCGCGAGGTCCGTGGAGTCCGCCAGCCGCTTGCCGATCGCCGGGCCCGCCACCAGCCGGTCCACCACCACCTCGATGGTGTGCGCCTTCTTCTTGTCGAGCTTGACCTCCTCGGCCAGCTCCAGAATCTTCCCGTCCACCCGCACCCGGGCGAAGCCCTGGCCCCGGAGCTGGTCGAAGATGTGGCGGTACTCCCCCTTGCGGCCGCGCACCACCGGGGCCAGCAGGATGAGCTTCGTCCCCGCCGGCTGTTCCATGACGTGGTCCACGATCTGGTCCACGGTCTGCCGGGTGATCGGTTTTCCGCACACCCAGCAGTGCGGCTGGCCGATCCGGGCGTACAGGAGCCGGAGATAGTCGTAGATCTCGGTGACGGTGGCCACGGTGGATCGCGGGTTGTGGCTGACCGCCTTCTGCTGGATGGCGATGGCCGGGGAAAGCCCCTCGATCGAGTCCACGTCCGGCTTTTCCATCTGGCCGAGGAACTGCCGGGCGTACGCGGAGAGCGACTCCACGTACCGGCGCTGCCCCTCGGCATAGAGCGTGTCGAAGGCCAGCGAGGACTTGCCCGAGCCGGACAGCCCGGTGATCACGATGAGCTTGTCGCGGGGCAGGGTGATCGAGACGTTCTTGAGGTTGTGCTCGCGGGCCCCGCGGATGACGATGTTCTGGGTGGGCATCGCCGGTTAAACGGACGCGATCCGGGAAAAGTTCCGGAACGCGCTGGTTAGAACCCGAATTCCGCCTTCATGGCGAGGTACTGGATGAACTTCTCCAGGTTCTCGACCGAGAGGACGATGATCTGGCCGCCCTGCACGTCGATGATCTTGCTCGCCTTGAGCTTCTCGATCACGTCCCGGACCTTCGGCATCTCGTCCTGCAGGCCCACGTCCTTGGCCAGCTCCATCTCGCCGAACGGGTGGTCCATCTTGATGCCGCCCGGGCCCTTCACGCCGTGCTGGTGGCACAGGAGGAGGATGCGGTTGGCGATCCGGCGGTTGACGTCCTTGATGAGCAGGTTCGAGAGCTGCTGGTTCGTGTCGCGCAGCCGGTTGCTCATGTTCTTGAGGATCTTGCGGACGATCGCGGGGTTCGACTGGACATGCAGGTCGAAGGTGCGCTCGTCCAGCATGATCAGCCGGGTCTCCTCGGCGGCGCGGCAGTTCGCGGAGCGGGTGGCCTTGTCGATGATCGCCATCTCGCCGAAGAAGTCGCCCGGTCCGTAGAACGTGAGCGACTTCTCGGGCGGGCCCGACAGGAACACCTCGACCTTCCCGGACTGGATGATGTACATGTGCTCGCCGGGATCGCCCTGCTTGAAGATCATCTCCTGCGGCCGGAAGACCTTCGCGAACTTCTCGAACGTTTCTCCTGCTGCCACCCTCGATCCTCCTGCCGTGCTGCGCTGGGGAGCCGGAGGGCTCCCGTCAATCAGGACAAGGAATTATAGCGGTTCCGGGGGCCCCTCCGCAACCCCCCGGGCCCGGCGGGCCGCGCCAGGACGCGCTTTATGCGGGCCGGTCGAACCGGTGGCCGTTCAGGACCGCGGTCAGGCCCCCGTCGGCGGTCACCACCGACCCGTTCATGAACGACGACTCCGGGGACCCGAGGAACACCGCGACGGAGGCGATCTCGGCCGGGGTGGCCACCCGGCCCTGCGGCTGGACCCCGCTCCAGTACGCCCGCTTCGCCGGATCGGCGAAGAACGACTCCGTCATGGGGGTCCCGACCCACCCGGGACACAGCGCGTTGGCGCGGATCCCGTCCCGGCCATAGTCAATCGCGATGGACTTGGCCAGCATGATCGCGCCCCCCTTGGAGGCGCAGTAGGCGGCGAGCTTCGGCTCGGTCTGGAACCCGTTCACCGACGCGGTGATCACGATGGCCCCGCCCCCCCGCCGCTGCATCGCCGGCACCGCGGCACGGCAGCAGAGGAAGACGCCCTTGAGGTTGACGTCCATGACCCGGTCCCAGTCCTCGTCGGTCGTCTCGAGCAGGACCTTGTCCACCTCGACGCCGGCGTTGGCGTGCAGGATATCGAGGCCGCCGAAGGCCCGCCCGGCCGCGGCCACCGCGGCCTCC
>CAYNUZ010000150.1:0-6262 GCA_964400385.1 uncultured bacterium
TCCGCCGGGCGGCGGCCATCGTGCGCCGGCACCGGGCGGACGCGCCGGCCGCGGCGCTCTTCCTCACCCACCACTCGGCAACGCACACCAAGTTCCGCGCGCTCCTCACCGACGCCGCGGGGGCCAAGGTGGCGAGCATGCCGGGGATCGTCGAGCCGATGTTCCGCACGGCCATGGCGATCAACTGGCGCCGCATGGCCGCGCTGACGGAGCAGGTGGCCCGCCGGATGAACCGGGCCCGCGCGGTGCGGATCACCAGCCCGGACGGGACGGACCTTGTGTTCGCCATCCGAGGCCGGCGGTCGGTGCCCGATACGGGGCTGCTGCAGGCGGGCCGGTTCGGCAACCTGCCCGCCGGGGAGGCTTTCGTGGCGCCGGTGGAGGGCACCGGGGAGGGCGTCCTGGTGGCCCGCCACGGCCCGGAGTGCGCGTTTCCGCGCGGCATCCGGTTCACGATCCGGCGCAGCCGGGTCACCCGGGTGGACGGCGGCGGCGCCATCGGGCGCAAGCTGGCGGGACTCTTCCGGGCGCATCCCGAGTTCGGGGTGATCGCGGAGTTCGGGGTGGGAACCAATCCGCGGGCGGGCCTCAAAACCAACATCCTGGAGTCCGAGAAGATCCTGGGCACCATCCACGTGGCGTTCGGCGACAACGCCACGTTCGGTGGCCGCAACCGGGCGGCCTTTCACCAGGACTTCCTCGTCTTCCGGCCCACGGTGGACCTGACCGGCGGGGGGGCGGCATTCCGCCTGCTCGACCGCGGGCGGCTGCGCGCCTGACCATGGCGGCCATCACGGTCTACCAGAAGCCGACCTGCACGACGTGCCGGCAGGTCCACGCAGCCCTCAAGGATGCCGGCGTCGATTTTAACGAGGTGAACTACTACGTGACGCCCCTCTCCGCCGCCAAGCTCAGGGAGTTGCTGGGAAAGATGGGGATTCCGGCCCGGGACCTCCTGCGGACCAAGGAAGACGTGTACAAAGACCTCAGGCTGGGCGAACGGTCGCTCAGCGACGCCGACCTTATCGGTTTGATGGCAAAGCACCCCGACCTCATCCAGCGCCCGATCGTCGAAAAGGGCGCGCGCGCCATCCTGGCCCGGCCGGCCGACCGGCTGAAGGAGATTCTGTGAGACTCCGGATCGTCGCGGCCCTCCTGCTCGGTGGCCTCTGGTGGGGGTGCCGGAGCCATGAAGGCGCATTCAGATCCCTGAGTTTTTCCGATGCACAGGCCGAGGCGAAGCAGACCAAGACATTGGTCCTGGTGGATTTTTTCACAACCTGGTGTGGCCCTTGCAAGCGCCTGGATCAGGCGACATGGCCCGACGCCGATGTCCGGGCGTGGATCAAGGGCCATGCCGTTGCCATCAGGGTGGATGCCGAGAAGGATGAGAAGCTCGCAAGCCGGTATCACGTCGAGTCGTATCCCACGATCCTCCTGGTTCGCGCGGACGGAACTGAGGCTGGGCGGATCGTTGGATTCAGGAAGCCGGCTGAGTTCGTTGCCGAGGCAAACGATCTTCTGGCCGGGCGCGATGAGATCGCGCGGGCCCGGGCGGCAGTCAAGGCGGATACCAAGGGCGATCCGGAACTGCACATGAAACTCGGGATGACCCTCGCGGAACGCGGCAAGCAGGCGGAGGCGCTGAAGGAGTATCTGTGGGCGTTCGATCACGGACTTGGGTCCCCGGGGTTCACCGGGGTCCGCAGGTCATTTCTGCTGAGCTACCTCGTCAACCTGGGTGGCCGGTATCGTCCGGCGATGGCCGCGTTGAGGTCCCGGCGTGCCAGGCTGGCCGATGCCGTTGCTGCCGGAGACGGAAGCTTTGACACGATCGCGGATCTCACCTCGATTGACGGGGCGTTGGATGAAAAGACAAGGACGCTTGAGCTTTACGACCGGCTTTCCGCGAAGGGAGGTGCCAGTGATAAGGCACGCGCCCAGCTGTTTGGTGAAGTCGTGGACCTCCTGATAGAACACAAGCGGTACCAGGACGTCCTGGCCGGTGCCCCGGATCCGGTCGCGACAGTTGCCAAGGACATCGAACAGGCCAGGACCATCGTGAAGTATCTCGGGGAACTCCCGAAGGAGGAGCGCGAGGAGACGGTGGGATACTTCCGCAAGTCCGCCATCGAGAAAGCCGGGCGTTTCTATGAAGCGTGTCTGGGAGCCAACCACCCGGACGTGGCCGGCAGGCTGGTCGAGGCCGCGCTGGATTGCGCGGCAACGGGCGAGACCTGCTCCCTCCTGATGGATCATGCCGTGCGGGCGGGCCATCCCGAATCGGCCCATGCCGTGGCCGCGGCCGGCCGGAAGCGCATCGGGTGGTGGCACCACGCCGACCGCACCGCGATCAACAAGGCAGAGGCCGCGCTGGCGGCGCCTGCGCCACATCACGGGACCTGATGGCAAGACCCCGCCTGCTCTCGATCATGGCGCACCAGGACGACTGGGAGATCACCGCCGCGGGGCTGTGGGCGAAGCTGCGGGCCCGGGGGCTCGACTACGAGGGGCTGGTCGTGGCGACGACCGACGGCCGCAGCGGCCACCAGTCCATCGCCCCGGCGAAGCTGGTCAAGGTTCGCGCCGCGGAGGCGCGCCGGGCGGCGGCGGTGCTGGGGTGCCGGTACGAGACGCTCAAGGCCGCCGACGGGGGGTCGTTCTGGAACGGCCAGCTGGTGGCCGACAACCGGGCGCGCGGCGCGGTCTGGAAGCTCGTCCGGGACTTCCGGCCGGACGTCCTGTTCTGCCCGCCCAAGCCGGCCGATCCGCGGGCGGGATGCCACAACGACCACGTGAACACGGCGACCATCGTCTGGAGCATCGCGTACCAGGTCTCGGTCCCGCACGCGTTCCCGCAGAACGCCTGGGGCACCGAGAAGGAGAGCCTCGTGCCGCCGCTGATCGTCAACGTGTACGACGACTACCTGCTCGAGAGCGGCTGGGACCTGGCGGTGGACATCACCGACGGGTATGCGCGGAAGACCGAGGCCCTGCACCACCACACCTCGCAGGTCTACGACTGGCTGCCGTGGGTCGGGAAGTATCCCCGGCCGGCGTCCCGCGCGGCGCTGGCGAAGAAGTGGCTGGCCCGCCACATGATGTGGAACCGGCGCGCGGGCATCCGCTCCACCCGCCCGCACGAATACTACTCGTTCACCCGGTGGGGCCGGCCCGTGACGAAGCAGGATATCGCCACGTACTTTCCGGGGGCGCGGCTCTCGCTGGCCGGGCGCAGGCAGCTCGCCTGACCGGGGGAACCCCGGGACGGGCTCCCGTGGTTGAATCATGGTCATGAGACGCGGGGGGATTCGGGTGGCGGTGGCCGGCGCGCTGGCGCTGGCCACGCTCCTGGCGGCCGGGTCGGATGCGGCGAAGGCAAAGGAGAACCACGGGATGGCGGACACAACGGCGACGGCGGTCGCGACGTTCGGCGGCGGGTGCTTCTGGTGCATGGACGCGATCTTCCGGGAGATGAAGGGCGTCGGGCTGGTGGAATCGGGTTTCTCCGGCGGCGCCAAGGCGGACCCCACGTACGAGGAAGTCTGCGGCGGCGACACCGGCCATGCCGAGGTGATCCAGGTCCATTACGACCCGTCGCAGGTGACGTACGACGAGCTGCTCGAGGTGTTCTGGAAGACCCACGATCCCACCACGCTGAACCGGCAGGGCAACGACGTCGGGACGCAGTACCGGTCGGTGATCTTCTGGCATGACGAGGCCCAGCACAAGGCCGCCGTGCACTACCGGAAGGCGCTGGACGCGGAGAAGATCTGGCCGAAGCCGATCGTCACCGAGATCGTGCCGTTCAAGGCGTTCTACCGGGCCGACGACCACCACCAGGACTACTACGAGCAGAACCCCGGCGCGGGGTACTGCCTTTTCGTCATCCGGCCCAAGGTCGAGAAATTCCGGAAGGTGTTCAAGAGCAAGCTGAAAACCCGGTGACCGCCACCCGGGGCCGGCGGACTGGCCTGGTGCTGGCGGAAGGCGGGCAGTCCGCGTACCGGATCGTGATTCCCGCCGCATCGTCGCCGGTCGAGCGGCATGCGGCGGACGAATTGCAGCGGTTCCTGCGCGAGATCTCCGGCGCGACCCTGCCGGTGGTGACGGACCGCGAACCCGCGCAGCCGGCGGAGGTCGCGCTGGGACGCACCAACCGGCTCGCGGCCCTGGGCATCGCGGTCGAGGGGTTGTCGCTTGGGAGCGAAGGGTGCCTGCTCCGCACCGTGGGTGAGACGCTGGTCATCGCCGGCGGACCGGTCCGGGGGACCCTCTACGGGGTCTACGACCTGCTGGAATCCCGGTTCGGCTGCCGGTGGTACACGCCGACGGTCAGCCGGATCCCCCGGACGGACCGGCTGGTCCTGCCGCACATGGACCGGACGTGGGTCCCGAAGCTGGAGTACCGCGAGTCGTACTGGACGGAGGGGTGGGACGCCGACTGGGCCGCCCGGAACCGGCAGAACTCCTCGCACGCCCGGCTGGAGACGAAGCACGGCGGCAGGATCGTGTACGAGGGGTTCGTGCACACGATGTCCCGGTGGGTGCCCGACGCGCTGTACGAGGCGCACCCCGAGTACTTCGCCATGCGCAAGGGGAAGCGGCTGCCCGGCCATGCCCAGCGGTGCCTGACCCATCCGGACGTGCTGCGGCTGACCATCGAGAACGTCGCCAGGGCGCTGCGCGAGCATCCCGAGGCGGACATCGTCTCCGTCTCCCAGAACGACAACCAGGACTACTGCGAGTGCGACGCGTGCCGCGCGCTGGACGACGCCGAGGGGTCGCATGCCGGGACGATGCTGACGTTCGTGAACCGGGTGGCCGAGGCGATCGCGGGGGAGTTTCCCCGGGTGGCCGTGGATACGCTGGCGTACCAGTACACCCGCAAGCCGCCCCGGACCGTGCGGCCCCGGCCCAACGTGATCGTGCGGCTGTGCACCATCGAGTGCTGCTTTGCCCATCCGCTGGAGGGGTGCCCGGAGGCCACGAACACCGCGCTCGTCAGCGACCTCAAGGGGTGGGGCCGGCTGACCCGGCGGCTGTACATCTGGGACTACGTCACCGACTTCGTGCACTACCTGCTGCCGTTCCCCGACTGGGACGTCCTGGACCGGAACATCCGGACCTTCGTGAAGCACGGGGCCGCGGGGATCTTCGAGCAGGGGAACTACTCGAAGGGGGGCGGCGGGGCCCACGCGGAACTCAAGGCCTGGGTGATCGCCCGGCTCCTCGTCGACCCCTCGCTCAAGGTCGGGCCGTTGGTCGAGGAGTTCATCCGGGAGGTCTACGGCCCGGCGGCGCCCGGGGTCCGGAAGGCGGTGGACCTGCTGCGGGCGTCCATCCGCCGCAGCCGGGAGCATGTGAGGATTTTCGACGGCCCCGACCGGGTGTTCCTGAACCCGAAGGTCCTGCGCGAGTGCGACCGGCACCTGGGCAAGGCCGAGCGGATCGCGCGGCGGCGGAAGTCTCCCGACCTCGGGATGCGGGTGGAGCGGATGCGGATGCCGGTGTGGTATGCGCAGGTGGCGCAGGCGGTCGAGAAGCCGGTGGCGCTCAACCGGGCGGTGGAGCGGCTGCGGCAGGCGGTGAAGGACCAGGGCCTCACGAACCTCACCGAATGGCGGCCGCTGGAGGCGGACCTCGTGAAGCTGGACCTGGCGGTCATCCGCCGGCCGGTCAGGCCGGACGTCCGCGGCACGATCGTCGCGGAGGACCACCTCTTCAAGCTGTGGGGCGCCGCGGATGCGGTCATCCTGGCGACCGATCCGAAGGCCGGCGACGGCGGGGCGGCGTGCCAGCCGGGCGGGTGCACGTGGGGGAGCATCCAGTGGGACCTGCCGGCGAAGGGCCGGCCCGGGACCCGGTACCGGGTGCGGGCGCGGATCCGGGTGGACAAGGCGGGGGATGCGGGGCCGGGATTCACCGTCGGCGTCTACGAGCTTCCGTCGTACGCCACGGTCGGCGCGGTGACCGTGGCGGCGAAGGATGTCGCGGACTCCGAGTACCACTGGTATGACCTGTGCACCATCACGCTGCGGCCGAACCTGTACGCCAGCGTCGCGCCGGCCGGCAACGCGGCCGGCATCGCCGCCACGTACACCGACCGGTTCGAGCTCGTTCCCGTCCGCGGCCGGTGAGGGGCCGGGCCGCCCTCGCCGCGTGCCTGCTGGCGGGGACGGCGGTCGCCGCCGACCCGCCGGACTGGACGCGCGGCGCGCGGATCGTGGGGAACGGGCTGGACCGGGAGGCCATCCCGGCG
>CAYNUZ010000151.1:0-6239 GCA_964400385.1 uncultured bacterium
GCCTGTTCCCAGGTCTTCGGGAGCGCCCGCTCGTCGAGTCCCGCCGCGGCAAAGACGTCGTGCTGGCCGGCCACGAGCGCCTGCCGCGTGACCGCGACCGCGCCCCAGGTGTGCCCCTCGAGCTTGAGCGCGTCCACGGTCGCCGGGGCCCACCGGGCCTTCTCGTCCCAGTCCTCGTAGAGGTCGTCCACCTTCTGCACCAGCCCCTCACGCACGTAGTTCCCGAGGTCGCTGAACGGGATGTACAGCATGTCGGGGCCGGCGCCGGACGCGAGGCTCATCACCTGGGCCGCGCCCCAGTGGGAGCCCGGCAGCCACAGCCGCTCGAACTCCTGGATCTCGACCTCGGGATGGGCGGCGGCGTACTTGTCGAACGCCGCGCGGGCCGCCATCGTGTCGAGGCTGGCGCGGGTCTTCCACGGGACCATCCCGAGCTGGCCGGTGAGGATGAGCTTGTCGGCGGCGCGGGGGGCGGAGGGGAACGCGAGCGCAGCGGCGAGGACCAGGGCCGTCCACCCCGGCGTGGCGCGGCGCTTCATGGGGCGCATGTGCGAACAGTATACCGTCAAGGTTTCGGGGGATGCGTGCCGATACGCCGGTCCAGATCCGCCAGCGCCGCCGCATCCAGGTCGTGCGCGGCGTCCGCCACGGGGAACCGGCCGGCCCGGACGTCCGCCGCGTACCCCGCCACGGCCTGCCCCAGCACCTTCCGTCCCTCGGCCCAGGCCCGGGCGAACGGGGGCGGGGCGGGGGTCAGCCCGGTGAGGTCGTGGAAGACGAGGACCTGCCCGTCGCACCCCGGCCCGGCCCCGATCCCGATCGTGGGCCCCGCCACGGCGGCCGTGATCCGCGCGGAGAGCGCCGCCGGCACGGATTCGAGGACGACGGCGAAGGCCCCCGCGCGGTCCAGCGCCGCGGCCGCCCGGTAGACGGCGAACGCGGATGCCGCATCCCGTCCCTGCATCCGGTACCCGCCCGCGGCCCGGATGCGCTGGGGCATCAGCCCGACGTGGCCCATGACCGGGATGCCGTGCGCGACGCAGGCGCGGACGGCGTCCACGACCTCCGCGCCGCCCTCGAGCTTCACCGCGTCCGCACCCTCCTTGAGGAACCGGACCGCGGAACGCAGCGCCTCCTCCGGCCCCGGCTGGAAGGAGCCGAACGGCATGTCGGCGACGACGAGGCCGTCGGGCGCCCCGCGGCGGACGGCCCGCAGGTGGTGGACCATCTCCTCCATCGTGACGGGAAGCGTCGAGTCGTGGCCGAGCACGACATTCGCGACGGAGTCCCCCACCAGGATGAGGTCCACGCCGGCCTCCTCGAGCAGGGCCGCGGTCGGGGCGTCATACGCGGTGACGCAGACGAGGCGGTCCTTCCCCTTGCGGGCGGCGAAGGCGGGAATCGTCTTACGGGCCATACCCAATTATGTCGCGGGAGCGGCGGCGCCGCCAGCCGAAGGGCGCGGGCCGCCCGGGCCCGGACGCCGGCGCGTCAGGCCCGCAGCACCAGCTCGCGGGCGGCCTTGACCTCGTCCAGGCGGGACACCCAGGTGGTATGGGGCGCGGCATGCAGCATGACCGGGTCCTCGTCGCAGATCCGGGCGAACGTCTCCGCGAAGGCGTCCAGCGTCGCCCGGCTCTCCGTCTCGGTGGGCTCGACCATGATGGCCTCGTCCACGATCAGCGGGAAGTACACCGTCGGGGCGTAGAACCCGTAGTCGAGGAGCCGCTTGGCGACATCCAGCGCCCGGATCCCCTTCGCCTTGAGCGGCGTCCCGGTCAGGACCACCTCGTGCAGGGACGCGCCGGGGTACGCGGGCGGGATGACCTTCGAGAGTTTCGCCCGGAGGTAGTTCGCGTTCAGCACCGCGTGCCGCGAGACGTCCCGCAGCCCGTCCGCGCCGTTGCGCACCAGGTATGCGTACGCCCGGACCAGCAGGCCGAAGTTGCCCCAGAACCCGGTCAGCTTGCCGACCGACTTCGGCCGGTCGTCGTTGAACCGGTACCCCTTCCCGTCGGCCGTGCGATCGATCACCGGCCCGGGCAGGTACGGCTCGAGCGCCGCGGTGCAGGCGATTGCCCCCGCGCCCGGGCCGCCGCCGCCGTGCGGCGTCGAGAACGTCTTGTGCAGGTTGAAGTGCATGAGGTCCACGCCCTGCGCCGCGGGGCGCACCGAGCCGACCATGGCGTTCATGTTGGCGCCGTCGAGGTACACCAGCCCGCCGGCGGCGTGCACCAGCCGCGCCACCTCCGCCACCTCGGGCTCGAAGAGGCCGAGCGTGTTCGGGTTGGTCACCATGAACGCCGCGGTGTCGTCCGACAACGCGGCCTTGAGCTTGGCGAGGTCCGTGCATCCCCGCGCATCCGAGGCGATGGTGACCACCTTAAACCCGCACAGGGCCGCCGACGCCGGGTTCGTGCCGTGCGAGGTGTCCGGGACGATGACCGTCCGCGGGCTGCGGCCGTGCGCCTCGTGCCACGCGCGGATCATCATCAGCGCGCCCAGCTCGCTCTGCGCGCCCGCCGCGGGCTGGAGCGAGACGCGGGCGAATCCCGAGACCTCGGCCAGCCACCGCTCGACCTGCCAGAGCACCTCGAGCGCGCCCTGCACCAGCGACTCGTCCCAGAGGGGGTGGACCGTGGCGCAGCCCGGATCGGCCGCCAGCTCCTCGTTGATCCGCGGGTTGTACTTCATCGTGCAGGAGCCGAGCGGGTAGAAGTGGGTGTCAATGCCCGCGTTGCGCTGGGAGAGGCGCGTGAAGTGGCGCACCACGTCCAGCTCCGAGACCTCGGGCCACGGCGGCGGCCCGTCCCGCAGCGCGTCCGCGGGCAGGCCGCACGCCGCCGCGTCGAACGCCGGCCCGTCCTCGAGCGTGAACTCCCCCGCCCGGCCGGCCGGCAGCTCGAAGAGCAGCGGGATCGTGCGGTTCATCGCGCGGCCGCCCGGGCCAGCGCCCCCGCGAGGGACGCCGCGAGCGCCTCGAGGTCCGCCTCGCGCTTGACCTCGGTGACGCACACCAGCAGGTCATTCGTCCGGCCCGGCCAGAACCGGGAGAGCGGCACGCCGGGCACAATCCCGTCGTGTGCCGCCATGTCCCGCCCGACCGCCGCCGCGTCGGCCGGCAGGCGCACGACGAACTCATGGAAGAAGGGGCCGGGCGCCGCGAACGTGACGCCGGGAATGCGCGTGAGCCGGGCCGCCGCCGCGTGGGCCAGCGCCGCGCACGACTCGGCCGTCCGGCGCAATCCCTTCCCGCCGATCAGCGACGCCGCGATCGTGAACTGCAGGGCGATCAGCGCCTGGTTCGTGCAGATGTTGGACGTGGCCTTCTCCCGGCGGATGTGCTGCTCGCGCGCCTGGAGAGTCAGGACGAACCCGCGGCGGCCGTTGGTGTCCACGGTTTGGCCCACGATCCGGCCGGGCATCTTCCGGACGAGGTCCTTGCGGCACGCGATGAATCCCGCGTACGGCCCGCCGAACTGGAGCGGGACCCCCACCGGCTGGACGTCGCCGACCGCGATGTCCGCGCCCCACTCCCCCGGCGGCTTGAGCAGGCCGAGGGACACCGGATTGACCGAGGCGACCGTGAGGGCGCCGGCGGCCTTCGCCTTCGCGGCGAGCGCGGCCACCGGCTCCAGCCGGCCGAAGACGTTCGGGTGCTGGACGACCACGGCGCAGTGGCCGTCGCCCACGGTGACCGCCGCGACGTCCGTGACGCCGTCCTTCTCGGGCATCGTCTCCAGCTCCACCCCGAAGTACCGCACGTACGTCTCGAGCACCCGCCGGTGCAGCGGGTGCACCCCGGCCGCCACGAGCACCTTCGGCCGGGGCGCGACCCGGGAGGCCATGATGACGGCCTCGGCCAGCGCCGATCCGGCCTCGTAGAGCGAGGCGTTGGCCACGTCCAGCCCGGTCAGCCGGCAGATGAGCGACTGGAACTCGAAGAAGACCTGGAGCGATCCCTGGCTGGCCTCCGGCTGGTACGGCGTGTAGGAGGTGAGGAACTCACCCCGGCCCACCAGCGGCCGGACGGCGGCCGGGATGTAGTGTTCGTACGCGCCGCACCCGGCGAAGGAGAGACGCGGCAGCCGGTTGGCGGCCAGCGCCCCCCGGACCACGGCCGCCGTGCCCGCCTCGGACCGGCCCTTCGGCAGGTCCAGCGCGCCGTGGATGCGCAGCGGGGCCGGCACCGAATCGAACAGCGCGTCAATGGACGGCGCGCCGATCACGCCCAGCATGTGCCGGACGTCCTCCTCGGTATGCGGGATGTAGGCCATCAGGCGGAAATCCCGTTGATCAAATCAGTGCTTGTGCTGCGCGGCGCAGTGGGCGGCATAGGCGGGCGCATCGAGGAGCTTCCCCAGCTCCGCGGCCGCCGCGGCCGCGTCGGCCACGGTGATCTCCACCATCCACCCGGCCCCGAACGGATCCTTCGCCACGGCGTCGGGCGAGGCGGTGACGGCGGGGTTGGCCGCCTTGATCGTGCCGGAGACCGGCGCGTACAGGTCGAACGCGGCCTTCACGGTCTCGATCGCCCCGAACGACTCCCCCGCCACCGTCTTCGTGCCCGCCGCCGGCAGGTCCACGTACACGATGTCCTTGATCTCGGACACCGCGAAATCGGTGATCCCGACCCGGGCGGTCGTCCCGTCCAGGGCGGCCCACTCGTGGGTCGGGCTGTACCGCAGGTTCGCCGGGGCCATGTCGATCCTCCTGGTCAGGTTGCGGACTTCGCCACGACGGCCACGCCGCCGGACTTGTAGAAGGGAAGCTTGACCGGTGTCGCGGGCAGCGGCCGCCCGCGCACCACCACCGCGAGCCCCCGGGCCGGATCGGCGGCAGAAGGAAGATAGCCCAGCGCGATCCCCGTTTTCAAGCACGGGGAGTACGTCCCGCTGGTGACCGTGCCGGCGGGCTCGCCGGCCACGGTCAGCGGATACCCAGGCCGCGGCACCGGCCCGCTCACGGTCAGCCCCACCAGCCGGCGGCCGCCGCCCCGCTCCTTCGCGGCCACCGCGGCCGCGCGACCCAGGAAGTCGCCCTTGGAGGGCTTCACCACCCAGCCCAGCCCGGCCTCCCACGGCGTGGTCTCCTCGTCGATCTCGTGGCCGTACAGCGGGTACGCCACCTCGGTGCGCAGCCCGTCGCGCGCGCCCAGCCCGGCGTTCACCACGCCGGCATGCTTCCCGGCGTCCAGCAGCGCCTCCCAGACCGCGACGGCCCGGCCGGACTCGGGATACAGCTCGAAGCCGTCCTCCCCGGTGTACCCGGTGCGGGAAACGAGCGTCTCCGTCCCCAGGACCTTCACCCGGCCGAGGAAGAACCGGCCGATCGCGCCCGCGCCGGGCGCGAGCCGCTCCAGGACCGCCTGCGCCTGCGGGCCCTGGAGCGCGATCATGGCCAGCTCGTCGGACCGGTGCGTCAGCGTGACGCCCGCCGGCAGGTGCGCCCGGAAGTGGGCCAGGATCTTGTCCCGGTTGCCCGCGTTCATGATGACGAGGAATTCCGTCTCGAGACGGAAGCAGATCAGGTCGTCGTGCACGCCGCCCCGCTCGTTGAGCGCGAGGGTGTACTGGCCCTGCAGCGGCTTGAGCGCCCGGACGTCGTTGGTCGTGAGGTGGTTGAGGAAGGCCTCGGCGCCGGCGCCCCGCAGGGTGAACCGGCCCATGTGGCTCACGTCGAAGAGCCCCGCCCGCTCCCGCACCGCGAGGTGCTCGTCAATGACGCTGGTGTAGACCACGGGCATCTCCCACCCCGCGAAGTCCACGAGCTGCGCGCCCCGGGACCGGTGGAACTCCGTGAGGGGGGTCTTCTGCAGCGGGGCCGCGGCCGTGTCCGTCATGGCCGGCATTGTACCCCTTCAATCAACCGATCTGCGCGCAGGCCTCCGCGAACGCCTCGGCGAGCGAGGGGTGGGCATGGATCACGCCGCCGACCTGTCTGGCCGTGAGCCCGAGGGACACCGCGAGCGCGGCGGTGTCGATCAACTCGCTCACCAGGTGGCCGATCGCCATCACCCCGACGATCCGGCCGGTGGACTCCTCCGCGAGGACCTTGACGAACCCGTCCCCGGCGCCCAGCGACTGGGCCCGCCCGTTGCCGCGGAAGATGGCCTTCGCCTTGCGGACCCGGAGGTTCCGCGCCTTCGCCTGCTCCTCGGTGACCCCGACCGCGGCCACCTCCGGGATCGCGTAGACGCACCGCGGCACCGTCGCCAGGTCGAGCGTCTCGGCCTGCCC
>CAYNUZ010000152.1:0-6203 GCA_964400385.1 uncultured bacterium
TCGCACGGCGCGCGACCGCCGCGGCGCTGGCGAAGCGGGGCGGCGGCACGCCGGTCGAGGGCGTCCACGCCGCCGCCGCGGTGCACGTGCTGGCCCCGGTCCCTGCCCCTTCCAAGATCATCTGCGTGGGCCAGAACTACATGGACCACATCCGGGAGCAGAACGCGGAGGTCCCGAAGACCCCGATCCTGTTCTCGAAGGCTCCGACCTCCATCATCGGCCCAGGCGAGCCGGTCCGCTGGCCCCGGGGGCTGACGGAACAGGCCGACCTCGAGGTGGAGCTGGGCGTCGTGATCGGGGCCCGGATGTCCGGTGTGCCGGCCGCGAAGGCGCTGGACCACGTCTTCGGGTACACGGTCCTGAACGACGTCTCGGCGCGTGACCTCCAGTTCGGGGACAAGCAGTGGGTCCGGGGCAAGTCGCTCGACCGGTTCTGCCCGATCGGCCCGGTGGTCGTCACCCGGGACGAGATCCCCGATCCCCAGAAGCTGCGGCTGACAAGCGCGTGCAACGGCCGGACCTGGCAGGACTCCAACACGAAGGAGATGATCTTCCCCGTCGCGACGCTGCTGGAGTTCATCTGCCGGGGCATCACCCTCCTGCCCGGCGACCTGGTCGCCACCGGCACACCCCACGGGGTCGGGTTCGCCCAGAAGCCCCCGGTCTACCTGGCGGCGGGTGACGCGATGCGGCTCGAGATCGAGGGCATCGGCGTCCTCGAAAACCCGGTCGAGGGAGGCGTGTGACGCGACTCGTCCCGGTCCTGCTGGCCGCGTGGCTGGGCGCGGCGTGCATGTTTTCCTTCGTGGTGGCCCCGGCCGCCTTTCGCGCCTTCCCCCGCCCCGAGGCCGGCCGGTTCCTGGGCACAATCTTTCCCGCGTATTACGCGATCGGCCTGGTGTTCGCCGCCGCCGCGGCGGCCCTCCTCCTGCAGGAGCTCCAGTCCGGCGCCCCCGCCCCGCGGTTCATGCTCCGGCTCGCCCTGGTGTGCGCGATCTTCCTGTGCATGACGTTCTCGCTTTCCTTCCTGAAGCAGATCCACGCCATGCGGGAAATGCTTGTGACGGCCCGTACGCCGGAACTGGAAGCGAAGTTCGGTCGCGCCCACGGCATCTCGATGGCGTTGAACCTCGTCGCCATCCTCTCCGCCCTCGCCGCGATTACCCTGTCTCTCATCCCATAGCGTTCGAAGTCGCTTGGCCTATCGCACCCCTCTTCCCTGCCGAAGAACCAAACCATGACAGGATGATCGACCCATCCTGAGGCCGGAGCCGCCTACTTTCGAACCTTGCCAGTCCAGCTAAACCCATTGCCTTGCCCCAATCGAACGGCACAACTGACGGTGAGGGTAGTGAGAAATGGGGCTGGCAAGGTGCCATCGTACGTGCTCAAAGAAAACGTCGCGAGCGGGAATACCCGCATCAACATCGGCCAGCCACCCAAGAGTTCTCGCAGTCCACCTATCAGGGGTACCCCTGCCGCCCTCTCTACAAGTCTTGACGCGATCATGTAGGAGGGCCCCATCAAGTAGAATCCCAGAAGCGCAAGACATCCTGATCCACCGGGTCCGCCTGGCACCCCCCCCTCCCTTTCGAGGGAACCAGAACGCGAGCAACGCCGTGGCCATTGGCAGCGCGACATTCAGGAGGAGAACCCAGCTTTGGACCACCGGCTCCAAACCGTGTAAGGCCATATCGAGACTCCAATAGAACAAGGGGTACACCACGAGGGGCACGAGAACGGTGGCGCGTGCATTTTTCACAAGGCGTGAAGCGGTCCATTCGTAAATTGACGCCAGCACCAATCCGGTTCCAATGCTCCCCGCCATGGCGAGCGCCCACGGAGCGTTCTTCGGAGGGTCGATCCCAATCATTTGCGGATCAGAGGTCCTGAAACCGCTCCACGGAAAGTCCGGCCTGCTTCAACAGATCCATCAGGAGTCCGCGCTTCATATCCCGGGCATGGATCGGAACAACCAGGCGCGTGCCATGGGAATCCAGGAGAATCGCGTGGCTGCCCGTTTGATGATCCACGCTGAATCCAGCGCGTTTCATCTTTCGCACGAATTCGCGGGGCTTGACGCTTCCGAGTCTCCCGGCCATCAGGCCGGGACCGCGACCTCGATGGACTCGACAACCTCGCGAACCTCACGCGGAATCGGCTGCCGGTGCTTGCGAAGACTCGCACAGTAGCCCTTGATCGCGTCGCGCACCATGCGCTCAGCTTCCTTGAGGGTGTCACCCTGGGTGATGCAACCCGGGAGGGAGGGAACCCGGGCGATATACCCTCCCTCTTCCGCCTCTTCAAAGACGACCGTGAATCGAAGACCCCTGGATTTCATGCTGAAGTCATTTTACTCCGTTCCGGCTTGACCTAACATCAGGATGCCTGCCTTTCAAAGCCCTACGACGGCTTGGATGCCGACAGCTTGTCAGGGACATGCTTCGACGCGATCGCGTCGAGCACGCCGTTCACGAACTTGGAGGAGCCCTCGGTGGAGTACTCGCGGGAGAGGTCAATTGCCTCGTCCATCGCGACCCGGGCCGGGATGTCATCGCAGAAGAGCAGCTCGTAGATCGCCACCCGCATCACCGTGGCATCGATCGCCGCCAGCCGGTCCTCGGACCAGCCCTTGAGGGATTCCTTCAGCTTCGCGTCGATCTCGGCGCGATGCTCCTGCACCCCCCGCGAGAGCTTGAGGGAGAACGCCCGGGAGTCCTGGCCCGCCGCCTCGTACTCCTCGAAGGTCTTGCACACCGCGTCCAGCGGCTGGCCGCCCAGCTCGCATTGGTAGAGCAGTTTCATGGCCAGCTCTCGCCCCTTCCGGCGGGACCCACCGCCTCCGCGGGCCACCTTCAAGCTTTCTTCCGCAACGCGGCGTAGAGCGCGGCCATGCGCACCGCCGCCGCGGCAGCATCGGCCCCCACGTTCCGGCCGCCGTGTGGCTGCGAGCGTGCCTCGGCCTGCTCGAAGGTGTCGGCGGTGATCACGCCCAGGGTCACCGGAATGCCAGTGTCGAGTCCCGCCTGCGCAATGGCCGAGGCCGTCGCCGTGGCGAGGTGGACGTCGTGGCTGGTCTCGCCCTTGAGGATCGCCCCCAGGCACACAATCGCGGCGTACCGGCCGCCGGCGGCGGCCACCTTCGCCGCCCCCGCCAGCTCGAACGACCCGGGGACCCGGGCCGTCTCAATGTCCCCGTCCGCGGCCCCCCGCGCCTTCAGCTCGGCGATGGCGGCGGCTTCCAGCCGCTCCGTGATCCACCCGTTGAACTCCGCGGTCAGCAGGAGGAACCGGCGGCCCTCGGTCTTGTCCGAACCGGCAATCAGCGGCATGGGATCATCCGCAAGCGCCGCCCACGGCGGCGACCACGATTGATGGTGTTCATACCAAGGCGGTCGCGAGTCATCGAGCTAGGGCAGGCTTTCGAACAGGTGGCCGAGCTTGTCGCGCTTGGCCTTGAGGTACCGCTCGTTGTTCGGGTTGGCGGCGACCTCGATGGGCACTCGTTCCACGATGGTGAGGTCGTACCCTTCGAGCCCGACGACCTTCTTGGGGTTGTTCGTCAGCAGCCGGAGTTTGCGGATCCCGAGGTCCATGAGGATCTGCGCCCCCTCGCCGTACTTGCGCAGGTCCGCGGGGAACCCCAGTTTCTGGTTGGCCTCCACCGTGTCCAGCCCGCGCTCCTGGAGCGCGTAGGCCTTCAGCTTGTTGGCCAGCCCGATGCCCCGTCCCTCGTGCTTGCGCATGTAGACCAGGACGCCGCGGCCCGCGGCCTCGATCTGGGCCAGCGACGCCTCGAGCTGCTCCCCGCAGTCGCACCGCAGCGAGTGGAACAGGTCGCCGGTCAGGCACTCCGAGTGCATCCGGACCAGGATGGGCACCGCGGGGTCCATCGCCCCCTTCACCAGCGCCACGTGGTGGGTGTTCTCGAAGATGTTGCGGTACAGGACGAGCTGGAAATCGCCGAACCGCGTGGGGAAATCCACCTCCGTCACCCGTTCCACCAGCTTCTCCCGGTGCCGCCGGTACCGGATCAGGTCCGCGATCGTGATGATCCGGAGGTCGTGCTGGCGCGCATACGCGGTGAGCTGCGGCATCCGGGCCATCGTCCCGTCCTCCTCCACGATCTCGCACGTGACGCCCGCGGGCGTGCACCCGGCCATCCGGGCCAGGTCCACGGCGGCTTCGGTGTGCCCGGCGCGGACCAGGACCCCGCCGTCCACCGCCTGCATCGGGAACATGTGGCCGGGCCGGACCAGGTCGTCGGGCCTGGAGCGCGGATCGGCCAGCGCCCTGATCGTGAGGGCCCGCTCGTGGGCCGAGACGCCGGTGCTGGTCGACGCCGCGTCCACCGAGACGAGCAGGGCCGTGTGGTGGTGCGAGGTGTTGTCCGCGGCCTGGGGCTCCAGCTTGAGCCGCTCGGCGGTGGCGCGATCCATGGCCACGCAGATCATCCCGCGGGCCTCCTTCATCATGAAGTTGACCGCGGCCGGGGTGGCCTTCTCGGCCGGAAGGATGAGGTCGCCCTCGTTCTCCCGGTCCTCGTCGTCCACGACGATGACCATCTTTCCCGCGCGGAGGTCTTCGAGCGCCTGTTCAATCGTGTCGGGCATGTGCCTATTCTAGCGCCAGCGCCCCCGCAGGGGGCGACGACCATGAATGAAGTACCCTCCGCTGCGCCAGCCCGTCCTCGGGCTAGCCCGAAGACGGGCTGGCGCAGCGGTCAGCAACCCGTCAATAGTCGTCGCCGCCTGCGGCGGCGTTTGCGCCAGCGCGGGAAGATGCTAGGTCTTGAGGTCGAGGAGGAGTCCGCGCAACTCCTCGATCTGCGAGAGGAGCCGGAGCGGGTCCTTGTGGGTCGCGAGCACCCCGCGGGTCAGCTCCTCGAGTTTGCCTTCGATCCGCTCGACAAAGACGTAGAGCTTGGGGTTCGGGCCCCGCCCCTCCACCACCTGCACCCGGTAGGCCTTGCGCACGGCGGCGGTGAGGAACCGCTTGACCGAGTCCCGGTATTTCTTGAGATGGAGGTCGTCCTGGTGGGCCAGCAGCTCCCGGCCGTCCCGGTCCACGTCGGCGATCAGCGCCGCGAAATCCACGTGATCCAGCGTCTCGGTCTCGCCCACCGCGGCCTGGAGCTCCTCGAGGAAGGTGGGCGGCGGTGCGCCCGCGGGCCGCGCCGGCTGCCCCGCCTTCTTCTTGGGCCCGATCGGGTCCTTCTCCGGCAGCCCCGCGAACCCGCCCTGGGGCGCCGCGATCCTCATGACCGCGCGCGCCGGGCGAGGTGCGCCACGTGCTTGGCGATGAGGTCAGCCTCGAGATTGACCGCCCCGCCCGGCCGGGCCTGCCCCAGGGTGGTGACCGCGAGGGTGTGCGGGATGAGCGCGACCTCGAACCGGCGTCCACGGACCCGTGCGAGCGTGAGGCTGACCCCGTCCACGCAGACCGACCCCTTCGGGACGAGGTACCGGGCCACGGCGGGAGGCGCCTCGACCGTCACCCGGCGGCCGTTGCCCTCGCGCGCGACCCGCGTGATGCGCCCCAGCCCGTCCACATGCCCGCTGACGAGGTGGCCGCCCACCACCTCGTTGAGCCGCGCCGCCGGTTCCAGGTTGAGCTTCTCGCCCACCCGCGCGCGGCCCAGGGTCGTGAGCCGGAGCGTTTCCGGCACGGCATCCACCCCAAACCAGCCCCGGCCCAGCCGGGCCACCGTGAGGCAGACGCCGCCCACCGCGACCGAGTCGCCCCGCTTAAGCCCCCGCCGGACCACCCCGCTGCCGATTTCAAACGACCGCCCGCCGCCCGCCTTCGGGGTGAGCCGCCCGATGCAGCCAACCTCCCGGACGATGCCCGTAAACATCAGATCTTCGCCGCCACCCCGCACAGGGCGTCGAAGACCGTGTCCGGGCCGACCGACAGGACCCGCGGGGGCGCGAGCCGCAGCGCGCGGTAGAGCGGCCGGTCAGGACCGGCGACGGCGGACCGCGAGCCGGACCCGCCGAGCACCTGCGGCGAGAGGACCATGAGGACCCGGTCCACCAGCCGCTCGCTCACGAGCGACCCGGCGAGCTCGGCGCCGCCCTCGCAGAGGATGGACCCGACGCCGAGCTGCATGAGCCGGGCCAGCAGCGGGGCGAGCGCGACCCGGCCCCGGCGGGCGGGCAGGACGAGGATCGTCGCGCCGCGGTCCGCCAGGCGGTTCAGCC
>CAYNUZ010000153.1:0-6202 GCA_964400385.1 uncultured bacterium
GGCGAAATCGAGCGCGACGATGCGGAAGGCCAGACGACCTACACCGTCACCTTCCGGGGACTGGGCGTCGTCCCCGCGACAGTGGCCTCCAATGCGGGCGGCGTCATCGCGGCCACCTCCGTGGTGCTGCCCGCGCTGCCGGCCGGGGCGCAGGACGTGGTGCTCACGGGCGGCGGTCGCACGTATACCTTCACCGGGGCGTACCAGGTCTTCCGCAACCTCTGCCTGTCCCCGGTCGAGGGGGACGGCCGCGCGGGGATGACGTACTACGACCCGGTCGCCGGGCCGCTCGCGGGCCTGAGCGGCGCGTGGACCGGGATGGTCTTCGTGCTGGAGGGGTGGGGGTTCGCGGCGAGCGCGACGATCCCCGCCGACTCGATCCAGGTGGGCGGCGCGGCGACCCACCATCCCGCGCGGATCACCACCTTCGACGGGCGGCTCCAGTCCACGACCGTCATCGTGCAGAGCAACCTGGCGGGCGGGCGCAAGGATGTCGTCATCAACGACGGGGCGGCCACCACGTTCGCGGGGGTCTACACCGTCCGCCGCCGCATCGGGTCGTACCCGTGCCGCGGCACCAACGCGCCCGGCTCCACGTCCACGGTCTTCATCGAGGGGTACGGGTTCGACGACGTCCTGATCGGCGCCAACTCGATCACGCTCAATACCGCCGCCACGATCCACCCCGCGGTGACCCCCGTCAACGGGGCCTTCACCCTCACCGTGACCATCCAGGGGACGCCCGCCGGCGGCGGGGGCCAGGTGGCCATCCAGGGCGAGATGTTCACCAACGGGTATGACGCGGTGGGGGTGGCCACCCGGCAGCTCGGCGTCTCGCCCTCGACGCTCCCGTGCATCCCGAACCTGGCGATCCAGGTGGAAGGCATGGGGAACCTGGGCAACGGCGCGGTCGCGGCCAACTCCATGCTGGTCCAGGAGCCGAAAGCGGACGTCCCCACGGTCCACCCGGCGTTCACGGTGGCCAACGGGCGGTTCCCCCGGATGTGGATCATGGCCACCGACGGCACCGAGGCCGGCGTCCAGGCGGTCAGCGCCTTCGACGGCGCCGCCAACCGGACCAATGCCCGCGGCGTCGAGGCCAAGCAGTCCCTCTTCCTGTGCCCCGTGTTCGGGACCGGCCGCGCCGGGTTCTCGGTGACCATCACCGCGTTCGGGTTCAGCAACGCGGGAACGGTGATCGCGAACTCGGTCACGATCGGGGGCGGGGTGACCACGCACGCGGCCATCGCCGAGTCGGTCCACGGTGATATCCCCTCCAGCGGGGTGGCGGTTCCCGCGCAGCCGTTCGGCGACAAGAACGTCGTCATCATGGACACGAACCTGCGGTCCGCGACGTTTCCGCTCGCCTTCCACGTGGTGAGGACGATCGGCCTCTCGTTCGTCAACGGGTCGGGTCTGGCGGGGGACACGACCGCGTTGACCGGCAACGGATTCATCGGCGGCGCCCCCGGGGCCATCGCGGCCAACAGCCTGCTGCTGCCGGGGGCGGTGACCCACCCCGGCGTCACGCCGGGGGCCGACGGGTCGGTGGCGTCCACGGCCATCACGCTGCCCGCGCTGGCGGGCGGCGCGTTCGGCCTCACGCTGCCGGCCACGCAGGGGAGCCAGGTCTTCGCCCAGGTCTACCGGGTCACGCCGCTGCTGGCCCTGAGCAAGCACGCGCTTCCGGCGGGCACGGTGTCCGGGACCGTCGCCACGTTCACGTTTTCGTTCACCAACACCGGGATCGGCGACTGGGCGAAGGGGATCTCGATCCTCGATACGGTCCCCGCCGGCGTGACGTATGCCCCGGGGTCGGCGGCCTCGACCCTGCCCGCGACGATTGACTGGTACAGCACCCTGTGCTCGTGCTTCACGGCGGTGGAACCCGCCCCGGCCAACGTGAAGTTCGTGCGGTGGACGCTGACCGGCCTGCTGCCCCAGGGCGCCAGCGGGCAGGTCAGCTTCAAGGTCACGGTGAATTGATGGTTTCTTCGATGAAACAGCCGGGAGGCCTGATCAGCCGCCCGGTGGACCCGAAAGACACGCGCGGCACGATCGGCCGTGCGCAAACGACAAGGAGTCTCCAACCATGCTCCGCCACCTGAAGATCAGGAAATACCGGCCGTTCCGGCGCGCCGTCAGCGCCTCGGTCTCGCTCGCCCTGGCCCTCTGGGGGCCGGTCACCAGCGGCCTCGTGGCCGGCCTGCTCGCGCAGGACGCGGGCGCCGCCGCCACCATCACCAATGCGGGGACGGCGATCTACCAGAACGAGGCCAATGTCGCCCAGACCCCCGTGGTCGCCACGGTCAACTTCACCCAGAAGGCCAACCCGGTCCTGGTCATCGTGAAGACCGCCAGCGCCCCGTCCGGGGCCTCCGGCTCGCGGCTGGAATACTCGCTGGCCCTCACGTACCCCCAGATCGGCGGCGCGTGCGGCGACGACTCGAACGCGGTGAGCGTGACCGTGACCGACACGATCCCGGCCGGGATGACCTATGTCGCGGCCTCGACCTCCGTCTCGATTGACAACGGGACGACCTTCACGCTGGGCACGGGCCCCAACGCCACGGTGTCCTTCGCGGCCAACCAGGTGCAGGTGACCTTCACCAACCCGATCGCCGAGTGCACCACCGGCGCCGCGACCCGGGTCGTGAAGTTCGCCGTCACGGTGAACTGACGGGCGCCCGACATTCCGCGGCTTGATGCATGCAACCTGAACCTGACTCGACCCTGACCGCCACCCCCGCCGGGCTGATCACCCGGACGGGGTCCCGAACCACAAGGAGCCGCTCCATGAACCGCACGAAGACCATTTGCCTGTCCGCGTTCGTGGTCGGGGGCCTGCTGGCCCCGCCCGCCGCCCAGGCCATCACCACCGTCA
Source organism: uncultured bacterium (assembly GCA_964400385.1). Lineage (GTDB taxonomy): Bacteria > Oederibacteriota > CAKKQC01 > CAKKQC01 > CAKKQC01 > CAYNUZ01. The sequence goes on from CAYNUZ010000153.1 coordinate 2,885, forward strand.
CCAACACGGCGACGGCGAACTACAAGAACGAGGCCGCCGTGGCCCAGGCCGCCCAGGTCGGCAGCACGGTCTTCAGCGCCAAGAGCGACCCGGTGCTCAGCGTGGTCAAGACCCGCAACGTCGGCTCGGGGCCCGCGGGCACGGTGGTCATCTGGACCATCAAGGTGACCTACCCGCGCATCGCGGACATCCCCCTGGTCTGCGGCGACGACTCGAACGCCACGAACGTGGTGGTGACCGACCCGATCCCGGCCGCGTTCACGTATAACGCCGGGACGCTCGAGTACTCCACGGACAACGGGACGACCTTCAACCCCAACACCGACGTCGCGGACGGCGACGCGCTGTCCATCGCCGCCGGCGTGGTGACCGCGAACATCGGGACGATGACGGAAGGCCAGGGCGACGCCGCCTGTACGGCCGGCACCGCCATCCTGTTCCGGTTCGCCACCACGAAGAACTAGGAGGGGACGACCAGCGAGCGCGGGACGACCCCGGAGCACGTGACCGGATGACCATGACGCCGGTCCGCATGCGAGACGGCTTCCATCGGGACCAGGGACACGTGCGTCCCTGCGCCCCGGAGTTTTCCACCCTGAGCCGCCGGCCTGATCAGCCGTGCGGCGTGACCGCCACCCGGGAAGGGTTGATCGCCCTCCCGGAACCGACTTGCAGGAGGACATGACATGTTGCGCACCACTGGAACACGACTGTTCGGAGCGGTTCTCGCCGTCGCGGCGGGAATCCTGTTCGCCGCGCCCGAGGCCCAGGCCCTCACGCGGATCATCAACACGGCCACGGCCCAGTACGCCAATTCCAACAACACGCCGATGGCGACGGTCAGCGGGACCACGGCGTTCGATTCGGTCAGCGACCCCGTCCTGGCGGTCGTGAAGACCGCCAATCCGGTCACGGGCGGCCCGGGCACCCTGGTGACGTGGACGGTCAACGTGACGTACCCGAAGCAGGTCCTGGGCGCGCCGGATCCGGGGCTCTGCAATGACGACTCGATCGCGAAGAACGTCTCGGTCTCCGACCTGGTCCCCGCCGGATTCACGTACGTGGCGGGCTCCATCACGCTCTCGATTGACGGCGGCGCGCCGGCGTCCCTGACCGACGCCTCCGACCTGGACGCGGGCTCCTTCGGCGCGAACACGGTGACCGTGGCCCTGCCGAACTTCAACGAGGGTGACGGCGACTCCGGGTGCGCCGGCCAGAACACGAAGGTGAAGGTGATCACCTTCCAGGCGACCAAGAACTAAGGGAGCCCTCGGCCCGACGCCGATGCCCCCGTTCCGGCCCCGGGCCGGACCGGATCCGGGCCCGCCCGCCCGCGGCGATCCGCCGTGGCGCCGGGACGCCCGTGACGGTCCCCCGCCGGTCCAAGGGGTGACTGTGCCCTCCGGAAGACAAGGGATGAGTCCGTCCGGACGGAGACAAGGGCGGAGTCTGTCTGCGTGGTCGCTGGCCCTGCTGGGCCTGGCGTCACCCGCGGCGGCCTCCTATGACATCGTCAACACGGCGACCGTGTACTGCACGAACGGCCAGGGCGTTGCGCAACCGCCCCGGTTCTCGTCCACCACGTTCACCGTGAACGTCGCACCGCTCCTGACCCTGATCAAGTCAGCGAGCGCGACCGACCTGGCCGCCGGCCAGGACACCGTCTTCGCCTTCCAGCTCCAGAACGTGGGGAACGACCCCGCGCGCAACGTCGTGGTCATGGACACGCTGCCGGCGGAGCTCGCCTACGTGGCGGGCACGGCCTCGCCCGCGCCGGCGGCCACGGGCGCCGTGGTCCGGTGGGACCTCGGGAACCTGCCGCCGGGCACGTACAACCTGAGCTTTACCGCCCGCGCGCAGGCCGTGGGCGTGGACACGCTGGCCACCAACCGCGCCGCCGCGCTGTACGAGGCGGCCGGGGGCGTGACGCTCGCGCCCGCGCTCTCGGCCACCACCGTCATGGTCCGGTCGCTGGCCGCGCCGGGCGTGCCCGGGTCGCTCACGGCGATGGGGGTGGGGACCGGCGCGCTCCTGTCCTGGCTCCCCGCGGCGGCCGGCACCTTCCCGGTGTCCGGGTACAACATCTACCGCGCGACCTACGCCGGGTTTGCGGTCGGGCCCGCGACCTTCCTGGCCCAGACGCTCGGCCTCACGGCGACGGCGTATACCGACGTCTTCATCACCGCGGGCGTGCGGACCTACTACACCGTCCGGGCGGTGGACGGGACCGGGCTGGAGGGCGGCAGTGCGCCGGTCGTGAGCGTCCTGCGGCCCGGGCCGGTCACTCCGCCCCCGCCGCCGGGCGGCGGTCCAGTCCGGCTCATCGTCGCGATCTACGACGAGACGGGGCGGCTCATCCGCACCCTCGAGGACGTCCATGTGGCCGCCGCGGTCACGGTCGTCCGGGTGGGCGACGGCAGCGGCCACCTCGCGGCCGAGGCCGGGCAGCCGGTCCTGGTCACCCTGTCGGACGGCAGCACGGTCTCCTGGGATGGCCGGGACGCCGGCGGCGGGCTGGCGCCGAACGGCATCTACTCCGCGCGGGCCACCAGCGAGCTGCCGGACGGCCGGTCCGAGGTCACGTCCGCGTCCTTCACGATGACGCACGTGTACGGCCACCTGATCACGGCCGCCGCGATGGTGCCGAACCCGGCCGACGACGTGGCGTGGATCGCGTTCACGCTGGCCTCGTCGTCCGCCACCCTGGACATCAAGGTCTACAACGTCTCCGGCGAACTGGTGCACCGGGGCACCGCGCCGGGGACCGCGCGGTCGTACCGCTGGCCGCTGCGCAACCAGCTCGGGACCCCGGTGGCGGAGGGCATGTACGCGGTGGTGATCGAGGCGTTCGACCCGGCCACGGGCGACCGGCAGCGCGAGGTCATGAAGCTTGCGGTGTCGCATGGAACGAAATGAGGAGGGGAGCGTGAATGTCCGGGACGGGATAAGATCGAGCGTGATGCGCCCGGCCATGCTCCTCCTGTCGCTCGCCCTCGCGACCCCCGCCGGGGCCGCGTTCGAGAAGGGCGGCCTCCTCGACGCCGACCCGCGGTCGGGCGCGCTGGGCGGCGCCACCGAGGCCTGTACCCGCGAGGCCGTGGCGCCGGGCGCGAATCCCGCGTGCCTGACCCTCCTCGCCGCGCCCGCGCTCGCCGGGAACGGCGGGGTCTCGCTCCTCCCTCCGCCCGTGCCCGGCGGGTCGTTCGCCCCGTTCGCCCCGGGCGGCCTCACGGCCGGGGGCATTCTCAAACGCATCGGGGGGGGGCCGGGGTTCACGCAGGGGAGCGGGGCCTCCGCCGCGGGCACCCAGCTCCCCCG
>CAYNUZ010000154.1:0-6190 GCA_964400385.1 uncultured bacterium
TTCCGTCGAGCACCTCGACGAGGTCGAGGAGGCCCTGACCGGGTTCTCCCGGACCCTCACGGCCCGGATCGTCTTCGACAACGGGGTCAAGGCCGCGGAGTACCGTCCCGCCCTGCTCCGGCTGTCGCGGCGGGCATGGATCATGGGCGAGCTCATGGACTCGTACGACTTCAAGGGCTGCGACCAGGGATGCTTCGAGCGGCGGACCCGGGACTACTGGGCCGGCCTGAACGACCTCGTCTCGGTCTGGGAAATCGGCAACGAGGTGAACGGCGAGTGGTGCGGCGAGACCGCGGACGTGGTCGCGAAAATCGGCTATGCGGCCGCGTATGTCCATGCGCGCGGGGGACGCACGGCCCTCACCCTGTTCTACAACCAGGACTGCTGGGAGGACGCCGCGCACGAGATGTTCGCCTGGACCGAGGTCAACCTCGGCGCCCGGCTGCGGTCGCGCGTGGACGTGGTCCTCGTCAGCTACTACGAGGAGGAGTGCAACGGGCTGCGGCCGGACTGGAACCTGTGCTTCCGCCGGCTGGCCGCCCTGTTTCCGGGCGCGCGGCTCGGGTTCGGCGAGGTGGGCGCGCGGCACGGGGACAAGGCGGCGTACCTGCGGCGGTACTACGGCCTCCACGTGGACGTCCCGGGGTTCATCGGGGGGTATTTCTGGTGGTTTTTCAACCAGGACATGGTCCCGCGGGACCGTCCGCTCTGGCAGGCCCTGCACGACGCAATCCCCTGATCGCCGGGTCCTGAAGATGGTACTGTGAAGGCGAGAGGTGTTGTGGAGCGCGTTTCCCCGTGCCGTGAAAGGGGTGAGTCTGTTCACCCTGGGCTGGCTCCTGTGCCTGTCCGCCCGGCCGGCTTCCGCCGACTGCCTGCTGGATGAGGTCCCGAACACCACCGCCGACAACCTGGTGACCCTCTTCCCGAACTGGCTGGGCGCCCCGGTGGGCGTCTTCGACATCCAGATCTGCACCGATACGGCCTGTCCCGGAACCCCCGCCTGCAACATCCAGAGCCTGACGATCTACAACTACGGGACCGCCAACGGCACGACCGACCTCACGAAGGTCTTCTTCAACCTGGCCTGCGGGGCGAAGACCAACGTGACCGCCACGATGACGTATGCCGGGTCCTGGCTGGTCGGCGGCAAGAACCTGGCGGCGTGGACGTGGGCGGGGCCGATCGTGTGGGGCGGCGATCCGGGGGGCAACTGCCCGGCCGGGGCCCAGCTCTCGGTCTATGCCGACGTGGGCGCCTGCCCGGCGAACGGCGCCGAGGTGACGATGGGGCTGGGGTATAACGACGTCGTCAACCCCGTCACGCCGGGCGGGCTCTGGGACACCTGCGGCTGCCAGGTGCCCAGCTACCAGGAGGTGCGGACCGGGCGGACGAAGTACATCCAGTACGTCACGAAGACCGCCGACAAGAGCATCGTCTCCCCGGGCGACACGGTGACATACACCGTGTACTACGGCAAACCGGGCGCCACCATCACCGGGTTTGTCATCACCGACTCGCTGCCCGCCTACACGCACTATGTGGCCGGAAGCGCGGTGCCCGCGCCGGACATCCTGTGGGACCCCGACCTGGGGCCGCCCATGCGGCTGCGGTGGACCCTGCCCGGTCCGGCGTCCACCACCGGCGGGCCGACGGCGGAGCTGCGGTTCGCCGTCACCGCGGACTGGGGGAACGGCGAGATCTTCGAGCCCGGCAGCGGGGACATCGCGGCGCCGGAGGGGTCCCGGCTGGCGAACGTCGCGGCCGTGGAGTTTCCCGGAGCGGCGTGCCCGAATGCCCAGATGAACCCCCCGGTGGATGCGATCGTGCGGCGCTACCTGGTCTGGAAGACCGCCGACCAGGACATCCTGTTCGCCCCCCGGTACGGGATGCCCGACGATGAGATCATCTACTCGATCTACGTGCGCAACATGTCCCCCTCCCGCACCTGGTGGCAGCTCAGCGTCTGGGACACGGTGCCGCCGGAGCTCACGACGTGGGGGATCGACTCGGGCGTCTACGACAACTGCATCTCGGCCTGGACGATGACGCCCACCGCGGGGTGCTCGCCGGCCACGCCCGGCTACCTCGCCAACGCCGCACGCACGCTGCTGACCTGGAAGCTGGACCTGCCGCCGGGCGCCACGCTCCAGCTCCAGTGGAAGGCGAAGGTGAAGGCCGCTGGCGTGACCGCGGGTGCCACGGCGGTCTCGAAGGTGAGCGTGATGGCGCTGGGTGCGCCCGGGCAGGTGGGGGGAACCGGCCACGCGGGCTTGCCGCGCACGTTCCTCCACGTCGCCCCGATCGTGCTGCGCACGACCTACTTCAGCTACGTGGCGCAGGCCGCGGACAGCACGAGCTGCGCCGGCCTCAAGATCAACCTGTATCCGCTCAACAAGGCGGCCTCCTTCGAGCTGCGCAAGCTCTTCTACTCGGGGGCGGGGTTTGCCTCGGTCGGGGGGAAGAGCGCCTCGATCTCCGCCCTCGAGGGGACGTGCCTCGGCGGGTACGTGGACGGCGGGTACGCCGGCTGCGGTCCGGAGCGCGCGCCGTCGCAGTACGAGTGGCCCGGGGGGCTGCCGTGCCCGTCCGCGCCCAACGCCGCACTGTTCAAGCTCACGGGCAATGCCCCGGTGGACTGGCTGCTGATGCCCGAGGTGGGCGGTGGCGGCGACGCGTTCACGTACATCCCGTCCACGTCGTTCAGCCACTCGGGGTTCACGCACTACTCCTTCCGGCGGAGCGTTTCCGGAAACTCGACGCCGGGCTGGGGGGAGTCGTGGGTGGTCTTCAACACGAGCCTGGACGTGGGCGGGACCTTTGACCCGACGACCTCCACCACGGTGCACATCTTCCGGTGGGATCCCACGACGCTGACGTGGAACTATGTGATCGGCAATGACATTGACGCCAACAGCCTCTGGATGCCGTTCGCCGGGTGCGCGCCGCCGGACGAGGCACACTACAAGATCATCTCGTCGGACGAGCGGCTGCTGGTGTACCAGGGGTACGGGACGATCGGGGACCCGAACATTACTTTCTCGTACAACGACCACGGGAATATGGTGCCCAACGCGGAGAACGGCCTCAAGGTCTCGACGCCGGGGAGCGCCGGGACGTTTTACGCGGTCTGCTTTGACGACCCGACCGGGGTCTCGGTCCAGATGGTGGTGGGCAACGAGAGCCCGACGACCAAGGCCTTCTTCCGCGTGTACCACTACCGGCCCCGCAATCCGGGCCTCGCGAGCAGCGGGATTCCCGCGAGCCTGTGCGACAACTCGGGGTCATGGGACCTCTACGGCGTGCGCTCCGCCGACCCCGGGCTGGCGGGCCTGGACAACGCCCACGTCTTCGGGGCCGCGTTCGACCACCTGACGGCGGGGACCGGGGGCACTGCGAACGCGTGGAAGATCGAGTGGCAGTCCGGCGGGCCGATCAGCGTCCTGTGCGGCACGTACTGTTTCTCCGCCTGGGCCGGCGGGTCGGTGATCCATGCGGTGAACGGGAAGGCCACCGGGCAGGAGTTCTGGTTCCACACCGCCTCCAATACGAGCCCCAACTCCTGGGCGGTGACGGTGTTCTGCCACTCCGCGAACATGGGGGTCAACGCCACCAGCGGCGACGGCATGTCCGCCACGTACACCTCGGACGGGCCGGACCAGTGCATCATGTTCACGGATTTCAGCCCGAATTCCTTCGGCGGCCGCCGGAACTACTCGTTCAAGCTGACCGCGTCCGGGGCGCAGGGCGAGCTGGTGACGCAGTACCACCAGGGCGAGTACCGGGAGAAGTTCTTCACGGCGCCGTTCGTCGTGACGGGCGTGCATTACGACATCCTGGCGCCGCCGGTGGTCTTCTCTGGCCAGCCGTTCTGGATCACGATCGCCGTGGTGCTGGGCAGCGGCAACACGAAGGTGGACTACTGTGGCACCACGAGTTTCACCTCGACGGATCCGCTGGGGCTGATCGAGGGGCTGGGGATGGACACCTACAACTTCACCTGGTCGAGCGCCACCGCGTGCTCGGTGTCGCCCAACGAGGACGGCGTGAGGATCTTCGCCAACGTCGTCCTGACGAAGCTGGGCCTCCAGTCCCTCTCCGCGATCGACGTGTACGACGGCTCCATCAACGGCGTGGCGGCGATTGACGTGATCGGGGTGGACGTGAAGCTGGCCAAGGAGCCGCGCCTGTCGGTCGCGGCCTCGGGCGACACGGTGCGCTTCCGGATCTGCTGGAGCAACTACTCGGCCACTTCGGCCTTCGCGTTCACGATCACGGACGCGATCCCGATGGGCACGACGTATGTTCCCGACACCGCGACCAACTCCATGTGCGGTGCGCCCCCGGGGGTCACGGCCGACGTGGCCTACTCGCTGGCCACCTCCGCCACGCCGCCGCCGCCGGCGAGCTTCGTGACCGTGCCGCCCGCCACGCTGCTCCCCGCGGGCGTGCGCTGGCTCCGCTGGACGATCCACGACGTCACCGTCAACGCCACCGGCTGCGCCTGCTACCGCCTGAGTGTGAACTAGCGCTTCCTTCCTTCCCCTCTCCCTTCAGGGAGAGGGGGCTCCGGGGGTGAGGGTGATGGGCGCGGGACTGCCCCACCTCACCCTCCGGGCTGTCCCTCTCCTCCCCATGCGGGAGGAGAGGGAACGGAAGGACGCGCAGACATATACTGATTCCATGGGGGGCAATGCGACCGTGGTGTTCCCGGGGAAGCGGCAGGTGGAGGTCGTGGACCGCGAGCGGCCCGCGCCGGGTCCCGGGGAGCTGCTGGTGCGGACCCGCCGGAGCCTGGTCAGCACGGGCACCGAACTGACCATCCTCGGCGGGGAGTATCCCCCGAACGGGAACTGGGCCGGATACGGGAAGTACCCGTTCACCGCGGGCTATTCGAACGTCGGCGTGGTCGAGGCGGCGGGCGAGGGCGTGGATGCCGCCTGGAAGGGCCGGCGGGTGGCCTCCTTCGCGCCGCACGCGGCGTGGGTGACCGTGCCGGCCGCACAGGCATCCCCGGTGCCGGATGAGGTGGGGGACGAGGACGCCGCGTTCTACGCCATCGCGCTGATCGTCATGAACGGCGTCCGGCTCGCGCAGGTGAAGCTGGGCGAGGCGGTGGTGGTGTTCGGGCTGGGGCTGCTGGGACAGTTCGCCGTGCGGTTCTGCCACCTTTCCGGCGCCCGGCCCGTGGTCGGCCTCGACGTGGCCCCGGCACGGCTGGCGCTGCTTCCCGCGCTCCCGGGGCTTGTGGCGCTCGACAGCCGCGAACCGGGGGCGCTGGACCGGGCGAAGGCGGCGTCCGCGGGCCGACTGGCGGACGTGGTCTTCGAGGTGACCGGAAACCCGGACCTGATCCCGGGCCAGTTCGCGGCGCTGAAGAACCAGGGCCGGTACATCGTGCTCAGCAGCCCGCGGGGGCCCTCCACGCTCGACTTCCACGACGTGGTGAACGCACGGAGCATCGTGATCATCGGCGCGCACCAGATGTCCACGCCGCAGCACGAGACGCCGTACAACCCCTGGACGCGCCAGCGGAACATCGAGCTGTTCTTCGACCTCGTCCGGCGCGGCGAGTTCGCGTGCGCGCCGCTGGTGAGCCACCGGGTCCCGGCATCCCAGGCGCCGGACCTCTACCGCATGCTGCTGCAGGACCGGTCGGGGGCCATGGGGTGCCTCCTCACGTGGCCATAGCCCGTCCCCGATATGACGCCGACGCGCGGGACCGGGCGCTCTTCCGGATGGGGGGGGCGGCGGTTCGCGTTCCGGGCCCGCGGGCGGGCCGCCGCCCGGCGGTGGCAATCCTCCTTCCGGAAGGCGCTGCGGGAGGCCCTCGGGCTCGCGCGGATGGACCGGGAGCTGGCCGGCTGGCGGGTGCGCGCCCGGCGGGCGGAGGTGAAGCGGTCGCCGGGGTACACGCGGCGAAAGTGGTACTGCTGGACGGAGCCGCCGGTGCCCCCGCCGGTGGTGGGTCCGGAGCCCCCGGGGGGGGCGGGCTGGTGGTGACATCGCCCGTGTCGGCCACGACGGAGGCCGTCAGCCAGGAGCGCACGGGGCTGGTGGCCGACGTGGACCTGCCGCCGGCGTGGGTGGTGGCGCTGCGCCGGCTTGGCGAGGACGACCGGCTGGCGGAAAACCTGCGCGCGAATGCGCGGCGCTGGGTCGAGGAGAACTACGATGCGCACCGGAACAC